>CABUVC010000045.1 GCA_902494855.1 uncultured Collinsella sp. | reverse complement strand
TAGGTTTCCTGCTCTACAGTCCTGCTCACGACGGAGGCCACATTAAGTGGCCTCCTGTTCGTGCGGAACTCGCGATAAACCTAAGCCGGTGTCCCCGCTCTCCCGGGGCCTGTCGTGGCTTGGCCGTTGCATGCGGCTCGCTTTTCGGAACGGGGCTGACGGGCACGTTCCGAAATCTACCACCGTCGCTGTACAGGGTGTCTATAAAGAGCCGTGGCCAAAAAACGGCAAATATGAGTACTGATACTCTTTTAGTAGCAGTAATTTTTACCACATTTAAGGTGATTTGACGTGTCGATCGAGCAGATAAGCTGCCGTATCTCCTCAAGTGTTCATTAAAGGAAGACCTTGATGCGAATAAATCTCATTAAGATCTTCTTTTATTAACGAAAATAATGTAGCTACAACGGTAACAGTACTCATATTTGCCGTTTTTTGGCCACAGTCCTTCGGAGGGTCCTCGAAAATAGTCCCGAGCCGGCACTTGGGGACGTTCCTATAATGTCGGCACTTAGGAGCGTCCCCAAGTGCCGACACCGCGTCCGCCTGGTCGGCGGCCGCGCCCCGCTGCGTCGCTTCGCTCCTTGCGTACTGCGCTGGAAAACGCTTCGCGTTTCCTCAGCTCCGCACCCTTGCGGATTCGAATTCCTCCGCTTGCCCACAAGAAAGCGCCCTGGGCCGTTATGGGCTTAGGGCGCTCAGTTTTAATGGCTGGGACGGAGGGATTCGAACCCCCAACAGCCGGCACCAAAAACCGGAGTTCTACCGTTGAACTACGTCCCAATGTTTGGTGTTGCCCAAAAGCAACTCGTCTAGTTTACCTAATCTGCGAGGGCATCGCAAACGCCGTCGAGTAGGCGTACGGCGAGCGTCTGCGCGTCGCTGGCCGTGAAGGTGCCGTTGTAACGCGTCATGCCGGTGAGCTCGATGCGAATTCGTGCCGGCTTTTGCTGTGCGGCGACATTGGCGGTACGGATGCGCTGGGCCAGGTTGTGGCACTCGGCGAGGGCGATCGTGGCGCGCGGGGCGGCGTCTGCAGGCAACTCGTCGCTTGCGATCTCGAGCACCAGGTCGACATCGGTCGGAACCTCGGAATCGCAAAGCATCATGCCGCTGCTGTCGGTCGTCGCCGTGGCGATGTTCCACATGCGCGATGCTACGCTGCGCGCGATAGGGTCCTCGCCGATGACGGCAATCTGGAAACGCTCGAGCACGTTGGCGGCGCGCGCAAAACCGATGCGAGACTCGGCTTCGGTGACCGAGGGCTTGCCCTCCCACACATGGTGCAGGCGGTTGATGTAGGCGTAGGTGTCCTGGAAGGCCATGCCGTCGGCAAACAGGCCGACATTTTCCTGGAACTGCTGCAGGGCGGCCTCGGTATGCGGACCAAAGTAGCCGTCGTCTTCGCCACAGGCAAAGCCCAAAACGTTGAGAGCGCGCTGCAGGGCCTGCACATCGGCGCCATGGAAATTGGGCATGCGCAGATACAGGGTGCGGTCGCCCAGCTTATACGAGGCGTCGACCAGGGCGCTCCAACAGGGGATATCGACGGCATGACCGGCAGCAAGGCCGCTGTCGAGCCTGAAGGTGCTGACGGCCTGCTCGGTGGTGGTGCCAAAGCGCTTGTCGACAACCTCGGCGTCATCGATTGTATAGCCGAGCTGCAGAAGGCGGGACTGGACGTCCTCGACGGCTGCTCCCTGCATGCCCGTGGTAATAGGTTCCATGAACGAACCCCTTTCGGCGTACGATTCGTACTATTTTGAGCGCGTGCCGGATAGACAACGCGAGACAATGCATAAACATGCACTCAACAGTGTAGCAACTTGTACCCAAACGCGCTGCCCACAGGTTTTGTGACCCCCGCTAGTTGAGGCGCTCCACAAAGAAATCTGCCATGGAGAGGAACAGTTCGCGTGCGTGCGGGTCAAGCTCAACGTTCTCGATGGCAGCCTTGGCTTTTGCGGTCAGGTCCAGCGCGTAGGCGTGAGCATATTCGATGGAGCCGGTCTGCTGGAAGATCTCCACGGCGCGCGCGAGCTGCGTGGGGTCCTCGGTGCCCGAGGAAAGGATTGCCTCGACCTCGTCGTGATGGCGCTCATCAGACAGGGCGTGCACGGCAACGAGCGTGCGTTTGCCCTCGGTGATGTCGGTGCGGAAGTCCTTGTTGGCGGCCTCTTTGGTGCCGACCAAGTTGAGCAGGTCGTCCTGAATCTGAAAGGCAAGGCCGGTGTGCAGGCCAAAGGCGCGTAGCGCCTCGACCTGCTCTTCGCTGCCGCCGCCGATAATGGCTCCGGCGGCAAGCGGCGTGGCTCCGCTGTAATACGCGGTCTTGTGCGTCGCCATGTCCAGGTAGTCATCAACCGAGATATCAAAGCGCTCGTCACGGACCCAACCCAGGTCAAGCGCTTGACCCTCGATGGTGCGGACGATCATCTCGGTAAGCTCGTGGAGCACACGCAGCTTCACGTCGGACTCGAGCGTGGGATCGTCGAGAACCGTCTTGGTGACCATGGTGAGCGCCAGGTCGCCACAATTGATGGCAAGGCCCGTGCCCTCGGTAAGGTGCATGCAGGGCTTGCCTCGACGAAGCTGTCCGTTGTCGGCGATGTCGTCGTGAATCAGCGCGCCTGACTGGAAATGCTCGATAGCTGCCGCGGCGCTGCGGGTGCTCTCAAAGCTACCGCCCACTGCGGTTGCGGCGAGCATGCAGATAAGCGGGCGGTGGCGCTTGCCGGCGTTGGCCGTAAAAGCCGAGAGCGGCGCGTACAGGTAGCGCTCGATATCGGCGGAAGTCGCCTGTCCGTCAAAGAACGTGGCCAGATAGTCGTTAATCTGGTCAAAGTGCTGGGCTAAAAAGCTGGTAAACGGACTGGACACGGGTTCTCGCATTCTTTGATAGGTTGCATCGTTGCATTATGCAGACAACATATTGCCACATTAGGGCGTCGAGCGCGGCGGTTGAAGACGATTGGTCCATGCGGCCGCAAGTGCGGTAGGGGCTTGGCTAGATAAGCCCAAAGTGTTCGAGCGCGGTGACGACGCCGTCGTGGTCGATGCTGTCGGTGACATAGTCGGCCTTTTCCTTGAGGAAGTCCGGCGCATTGCCCATGGCGATACCGACATCGACGGCGTTCATCAGCGAGACGTCATTGCTGGCGTCGCCGATGCCGTATACGGTTCCGTGGTGGGGATCGAGGGCGTCGAGTACGGACTGGATACCCTCGCGCTTGGTGCATTCGCGAGGCGAAATCTCGGTCACTTCGAGCTCGAGCTCGTTAAAGCAGAGCAGCGGCTCAAACGCTTGATCCTGAGCGATGCGGCTGGCAAGCGACGTGGACATTAAGATCTTGTAGGCGCTGTAATGTTGCAGCTGCGTAATTGCATCGCCCACGGTGCGGGCGTATCCCGGGGCGTCGGGCGCATCGGCACTCATGCGAACGACGCCATTGAGTCCCTCAAAACGAATCACTTCGTCCGATTGCTCAAGAATGGGAGCAAGGCGCTGCAGCATGCCGGGCGTCATCGCCAAATCGCGAATCACGTGTCCCTCAAGTTCGACATAGCCACCCGCGAGGCAGACGATGCCGGTCCAGGGCAGCTCGAGCAGCTTTGGATGGATGCAGCTCAGCGTGCGCCCTGTGCAGATAAACGCCATATTGCCCTTGGCGACAAAATCACGGATGGCTTGCGAGACCGCTTCATTGGGATAGGGGGAGAGGTCTCGCTCGCTCTCGGGAAGCTCTTGTGCCACTCGAGGGTCTTGCCAGGCGAGTGTTCCGTCGATATCGAAGAAGCAGATATCGCCGCGCTTATGGGCTGCGCTGGCGGCAGGGGAGGCCGAGGTGGTGGGCACAAATCCCGGCTCGAGGCCCATGATCTGGTCAAAATGCTCTTTAACGCGGGGAACGGAGATGCCAATAATCACCTGGGCGGTCTTGCCCGTAATGATGAGGCCCTTGGCGCCCACCGCGACAAACGACGCATTATCTGCAACGATGGAAGGGTCTGCGACCTCGACGCGCAGGCGCGTGGCGCAGTTGGTTGCGCCCACGATATTGCCAACGCCACCTAAAAGCTGAATTACCCGCTCGGCGAGGACGTGATCTTGATCGGATTGAATACTGACCTCGCCATTGGGAGATTGCTCTTTGGCAAAGCCGCTTCCCGTTAAACGATCGATTGCCGCGCGATTGGAGGCATGATTCTCGCGGCCCGGCGTCTTAAGGTCATAGACCAAGATGAGTGCTCGAAAACTAACAAAAAAGATGAGGCTAAAGGCAAGACCGATACCGAGCGCCAAAAGGTAGGAGCCGGCATGCATTCGCATGAGTGGGATGAAGTTGAAGGCCGTCATTTCCATGAGACCGCCCGAGAAGATGCCGACGATGCCAAAGAAGTTCATGGTCATGGCAAGGCAGGAGGATAGGACGGCGTAGAGCAAAAAGAGTCCGGGATAGGTGAACATAAAGAGAAACTCGAGCGGCTCGGTGACGCCGCAGACCACCGAGGCGACGATGGCGGGCAAAAGGATGACTTTAAGGCCGGCGCGGCGTTCGGGTTTGGCGGTGAAATAGAATGCTGCCGCGATGGCGGGAAGGCCAAAGAGCTTGCCCCAGCCGGTGGCGGTAAAACCTGCCCAGGGCGCAAGTTCATTTAAAGGGCGCGTGCTATGGGAGAGAATGGGGAGCAGGTTGGTCCACGTGGCGTAAATACCGTCGTGAATGACCAGATTGTCGTAATAGATGGGCATATAGAGCAGGTGGTGCAGCCCCATGGGCTCGAGTGCTCGCTCCAAAAACACAAAGATGCCCACGCCGAAGGGGCCGACGCCCGCAAGTGCGTGGCGCAGCGTTTCGGTCACAGCGTATGCGAAAGGCACGATGGCGGCCGAGATGGCGGCAAGGGCAAACACGGCAAAAAAGCTGATGAGGTAGACCAGCGAGGAACCCGAGAAGGTGCCGAGCCAATCGGGAACCTTGGCATCGTAGAAGCGGTCATGGATCGCGACGACGGTTGCCGACACCGCCAGCGGGCCGATAATGCCGGTGTCGAGCGTCTTGATGCCGTCGATGACGGTGATACCGCTGGCGGGGGTCAAAGATGATGGGTACTTAAGCCCAAGGTTGTCTCCGCTCAGCTTAATGATCTCGCTCAAAAAGAAGCAATAGGCAAAATAGGCCACAAGCGCCTCGAGGCAGCAGCGTGCCGGTTGCTTTTGGGCAAGACCGATAGGCAGCGCTACGGCAAAAAGGAGCGGGAGACGTTTAAAGACCGTCCACGAGCCGCGCTGGATGATGGTCCAGAAAACGTACCAAGGGGTTCCGTATACGGCGAGGTCACCGACGATGTCTACGGTCGTGGCGAGGGCGGAGATGCCGACCATGAGGCCTGATATAGAAAACAGCATGGCGGGCGCGAACATGGCTCCGCCAAAACGTTGGATTTTCTGCAGCATAATATGCCTTCCGGATGCAACATGCTGTGCGAGCAAGAACGTTTAAACAATGAACTCATTGTAGAGGACTGGCTGCTTGCCGCATTGACGGTTTTGATTCGGTCCGATTTGGGTTTCGGGGGAACCGTCGACGGTAAATAATCCGTACTTTACCGATAATCGGTTTAAACAACTTTAAGAAATGCTATCGTGCCTAGCCATACATATTCATTAGAGGTGAAATCATGCCAAAAGCGATTTACGAAGGAATCTACCGCGAGATCCGTTCGCGCATCATCGACGGGACCTATGCGTTTCAGGAGATGCTGCCAACCGAAGCCGAGCTGACCGCGGAGTTTGGCTGCACGCGCAATACCGTTCGACGCGCCTTGAGCATGCTGGCCGACCAGATGTTTGTGCAGCCTATACACGGTAAGGGCGTGCGCGTTATTTGGCTTAAGGGCGAAACCGACATGCTGGGCGCACTCGAAGAGGTTGAGTCGTTTGGCGAGTTCGCAAAACGCAACAATGCCGTCGCATCGACCGAGGTCAAGTCTTTTGAACATTTGATTTGCACTGAGCAACTCTCTCGTCGCCTGGGCTTTAAGGTGGGCGAGGAGCTGATTCGCGTCGTGCGTGTCCGAAGCCTCAACGGCAGCGCGCGCCAGGTGGACCACGGCTACTTTTTGGCGTCGATCGCCAAGGGCCTGACCCCCGAGATCGCGGCGGATTCTATCTACGGCTATCTGGAGCACAAGCGCGGCATCAAAGTGATGGCGAGCCGCCGTACGGTGAGTGTCGAGCTCGCCAACGATGAGGACTGCAGCTACTTGGACCTTGGCAAGTACAACTGTGTCGCCGTCATGGAGAGCCAGTCGTACACTTCGGACGGCATCTTGTTCGAGGTCACGCATGCCCGCACGCATCCCGAGATCTTCCACTACCGCGTCAACTCCAAGCGATAGCCGGCTAGCTCGCAGCCTGACGAGACTCATGCCCTCAAAGAGAAAACGCCCGGTCAAACCGACGATGCATCGGCTTGACCGGGCGTTTTCTCTGCATTCGATAACAAATAATTGTTTATACAAAACTTGTCAAGTATCAAGTTGAAATTACCGTTCACCGAAGTTTTTCTACCGCTCTAGTAATACTTGTTCAAACAACTAGCCAAATAGCGTATTGTACAAGTCAGCAAAAGGGGCAAAGTCCCCGAGCCAATCTCCGAAGGCGGCGGCAAAGGGTGCCGCCACGGTGTGAAAGGGTGGATTGTAATGAAGAACGAAATGAGCAGAAGGCAGTTCCTGGGCTTTGCTGGTTCCGCGGCTGCGGTTCTTGGTCTGGGCCTCGTGGGCTGCGGTGGTTCTGCCGGCTCTGGCTCCTCTGCTTCTGGTGACGCTGCCGAGGTTTACTTCCTCCAGTTCAAGCCCGAGGTCGACAAGGAGTGGAAGGAGATCGCCAAGGCGTACAAGAAGGAGAAGGGCGTCGAGGTCAAGATCGTGACCGCCGCCTCCAACACCTACGAGGAGAAGCTCAAGTCCGAGATGTCCAAGAGCTCCGCTCCGACGCTGTTCCAGGTCAACGGCCCCACCGGCCTTAAGAACTGGAAGGACTACTGCGCCGATCTTTCCGACACCAAGCTCCGCGGCGAGCTCATCGACGACTCCCTGGCGCTGCAGTCCGACGGCAAGGATCTGGGTATCGACTGGGTTCAGGAGAGCTACGGCATCATTTACAACAAGGAGCTCCTCGAGAAGGCCGGCTACAAGGCCGAGGACATCAACTCCTTCGACAAGCTGAAGGCTTGCGCCGATGACATCCAGGCCCGCAAGGACGAGCTCGGCGTTGACGGTGCCTTCACTTCCGCCGGTATGGATGACTCTTCCAGCTGGCGCTACACCACCCACCTCGCCAACCTCCCGCTCTACTACGAGTTCGAGAAGGAGCACAACCAGGAGGACGACGAGATCAAGGGCGAGTATCTCGACAACTTTAAGCAGATCTTCGACCTGTACATCACCGACTCCACCTGCGATCCTTCGCAGCTCGCCTCCAAGACCGGTGACGACGCCACCAACGAGTTCGCAACCGGCAAGGCCGTCTTCTACCAGAACGGCTCTTGGGCCTACGCCGACCTCACCAAGGCCGGTATGACCGACGACCAGCTCGGCATGCTGCCGATCTACATCGGCGTCGACGGCGAGGAGAACCAGGGCCTGTGCTCCGGCGGCGAGAACTACTGGTGCGTCAGCTCCCAGGCTTCCGAGGATGCCCAGAAGGCCACCGAGGACTTCATGTATTGGTGCGTCACTTCTGACACCGCCACCAGCATCATCGCTGACAAGATGGGTCTGACCGCCCCGTTCAAGAGCGCTAAGGAGACCACCAACGTCTTCTCGCAGCAGGCCGTTGCTATGGCCAAGGACGGCAAGAAGACCGTCGCTTGGGACTTCGTTTACATCCCCTCTGAGGAGTGGAAGAAGAACCTCAAGCAGGCTCTCATCGCTTATGCTGCCGACAACACCAAGTGGGACGGCGTCAAGAACGCCTTCGTCGATGGCTGGAAGACCGAGAAGGCTGCTTCCGAGTAAGCAGTTGCTGCCCAAGCTATCTGATTAGCGACAGGGGGCGGGCAGACGTAGGTTTGCCCGCCCCCTGCATATTGAAAGGACCCTTCTATGGGCAAAGCACTCAAGCGCTGGTGGCCGCTCTTTATGCTGCCCACGTGCCTGGCGTTTATGATCGGGTTCGTGATTCCCTTTATCCAGGGTTTCTATCTCTCGTTCTGCCAGTTTATTACCATCAATAACGCGCACTTTGTCGGTATCGAGAACTACGTGCGCGCGCTGTCCGATCCGCAGTTCTCCACGTCGTTCTTCTTTACGGTGGCGTTTGCCTTCCTGTCGACGGTGCTCATCAACGTGATCGCGCTGGCCATCGCGCAGGCGCTCACTCGCAAGGCGCTCAAGGGCACCAACATCTTCCGTACGATCTTCTTTATGCCTAACCTGATCGGCGGCATCGTGCTGGGCTACATTTGGCAGATTCTGATCAACTGCCTGCTCTCCAACGTGGGCGCCCAGCTCATCGCCCTTAACTCTGCTGCTGGCTTCTGGGGCCTTATCATCCTGACCCTGTGGCAGCAGGTCGGCTACATGATGATCATCTACATCGCCGGTCTGCAGTCCATCCCGTCTGACTACATCGAGGCCGCCAAGGTCGATGGCGCTACGGCATGGCAGACGTTTTGGAAGGTTAAGATCCCCAACCTGATGCCGACCATCACCATCTGCCTGTTCCTGTCCATCACCAACGGCTTTAAGCTGTTCGACCAGAACCTCGCCCTTACCGGTGGCGCCCCGGCGCACTCCACCGAGATGCTCGCCCTGAACATCTACAACACGTTCTATTCGCGTGCTGGCATCGCATGGCAGGGCATCGGTCAGGCCAAGGCAGTTATCTTCTGCATCCTGGTTGTCGCTATTTCTATGATCCAGCTTAAGGCCACGAGGTCCAAGGAGGTGCAGCAGTAATGAAACGCGATAAGGCTATCAACCGCGCGCTCTCGATCTTCTTTACGATTCTGTCGCTCGCATGGATCTACCCCGTGTTCATGATTGCGCTCAATTCCTTTAAGAAAGCGACCGCAATCAGCACCACCACGGCGTTCGACCTGCTCACGCCCGAGTCGTTCAACGGCCTTGCAAACTACGTGCACGCTCTGAACGAGCAGGGCTTTGCCTCAGCATTTATGTACTCGCTCATCATCACGGTCACGTCGGTCGTGCTGATTCTGGTGTGCTGCTCCATGTGCGCTTGGTACGTGGTTCGTGTCAACAACAAGATTTCGAACTTCTTCTATTACCTGTTCGTGTTCTCGATGGTCGTACCGTTCCAGATGCTCATGTTCACGCTGTCCAATTTGGCGGACCGCATCGGCTTTAATACGCCGTTCAACATCTGCTTTATCTATCTGGGCTTTGGCGCGGGCCTGGCGGTCTTTATGTTCGCCGGCTTTGTAAAGAACATCCCGCTCGAGATCGAGGAGGCGGCCATGATTGACGGCTGCAACCCGGTTCAGGTGTTCTTTAAGATCGTCCTTCCCATTATGAAGCCCACCTATCTTTCGGTCGGCATCCTCGAGACCATGTGGGTCTGGAACGACTACCTGCTGCCCTACCTTACGCTCGACTCCACCAAGTACAAGACCATTCCTATTTTGATCCAGTACTTCCGCGGCGGCTATGGCCACGTCGAGCTCGGCCCCATGATGGCCTGCATCATGATGGTCGTTATCCCCATCGTCATCATGTACATCTTCTGCCAGAAGTACATCATCGACGGTGTGGTGGCAGGTGCCGTCAAGGGCTGATGCCGTAACTGTTTTGCAAGTTTTGGCGGCGCCCCTCAGCGCGGCGCCGCGTATCGAAAGGTAGAGACATGGCCGAGATCGTTCTCAAACATGTTCAGAAGGTGTATCCCAACAACGAGTCAAAAAAGAAGGGCTTCTTTGGCAAAAAGAAGAAGACCGAGGAGAAGAAGCACAACCTCAAGGTTACCGAGGACGGTGTGCTCGCTGTAGAGGATTTCAACCTCACCGTTCACGACCAGGAGTTCATCGTCCTCGTCGGCCCCTCCGGCTGCGGTAAGTCCACGACGATGCGCATGGTCGCCGGCCTGGAGGACATCACCTCGGGCGACGTGCTCATCGATGGCAAGCGCGTCAACGACGTCGCTCCCAAGGACCGCGATATCGCCATGGTGTTCCAGAGCTACGCCCTGTACCCCAACATGACGGTGTACGAGAACATGGCGTTTACGCTCGAGCTCAAGAAGGTCCCCAAGGACGAGATCGACCGCAAGGTTCGCTCCGCCGCCGAGATCCTGGGTATCACCGAGTACCTCGACCGTAAGCCTAAGGCGCTCTCCGGCGGTCAGCGCCAGCGTGTCGCCATCGGTCGCGCCATCGTGCGTGACCCCAAGGTCTTCCTGATGGACGAG
>CABUVC010000044.1 GCA_902494855.1 uncultured Collinsella sp. | reverse complement strand
GACGTGATCCGCGAGTTCGATGCCGCGCGTTACGACTTCACCCTGCGCGAGGAGCAGACTCACGAGATTATCGAGGATGTCGCGCATATGAAAAGCGAACTGGGCATCCTGTACTTATCCGAGCATAACCGCGAGGTCATCGAGCGCATGCTGGTGGCCAACGAGCTCGTGTTCGAAGGACTCTTCTGCGCCACGCCGCATGTCTTCGTCTGCGCCGACCATCCGCTGGCGGACCGCTCCAGCGTGACGCTCGAGGATCTGGAAGACTACCCGTTCCTGTCCTACGAGCAGGGCAGCTACAACTCGTTTTACTATTCCGAGGAGCTGACCTCGACGTTCGAGCGTCGCAAAAATATCCGCGTGCGCGACCGTGCGACGTTGTTCAATTTGGCCATGGGCCTCAACGGCTACACGGTATGCTCGGGCGTGATCAGCCACGAGCTCAACGGCCCCGGCATTATCTCGATTCCGCTCGACGTGGACGAGTACATGGAGATTGGCATCATCACGCGCAAGAACACGACGCTTACGCGCTACGGTCGGGCCTATATCGACGCGATTCGTCAGCATATCTAGGCTGCTGTGCTCCGCACGGTTCAAGTCTCTTTATGACAGTCCAGACTGATATAGGAAACATCTATATCAAACTGTTATAAACGTATATTTTACGATGGTCATATGAGCGCTCATACTCTGTCCCAGTAAAGCAACCAATGCAAAGGGAGATATCTATGAGCACTTCGATTCAACCGAACGCGCCGTTTCGCGCCGATATCGTCGGCAGCTTTCTTCGTCCGCAGGCTGTAAAGGACGCCCGTGCCGCCTATGTCGCGGGTAAACTCGACGCTTCCGGCCTTAAGGCCGTCGAGGACGATGCCATTCGCGATTTGGTGGCCAAGCAGAAGGCCGCCGGCCTGCAGGTGATCACCGATGGCGAGTTCCGCCGCAGCTACTGGCACCTCGATTTTATGTGGGGCCTTAACGGCATTGAGCGCCGCACCTCACGCACGGGTTATATGTTCCATGACGAGGAGACGACGGCCGACACCGCCGTGGTTACCGGTCCCATTAGCGGCGAGAACCACCCGTTCGTCGAGCATTTTAAGTTCGTCAAGGCGCTTGAGGAGGAGGGCCAGGTCGCACGCCAGACCATTCCGGCGCCGATCCAGACGTTCTCTGAGGTCACGCTCGATCGCTGCGATGGCCAGCAGGAGAGCCTGCGCGCTGTCTATAAGACCGATGAGGAACTTGCCGACGCCATTGCAGCCGCTTATCGCACGGTGATCGCCGACCTGTACGCAGCAGGCTGCCGCAACATCCAGTTTGATGACTGCACCTGGGGCATCTACTGCGATACCGATTTTGTCGCCAAAACCGGCATGAGCCCGGTCGACCTGCAAAAGGTAAGCGAGCTGGGCGTGGCGCTCAACAACGCCGCCATCGAGGGCAAGCCCGACGATTTGGTCATCAACACGCACGTGTGCCGCGGCAACTACCACTCCACCTACGCTTTTGAAGGCGGCTACGACCCTATCGCTCCGTATCTGTTCGCACATGAGAATGTCGATGCGTTCTATCTGGAGTTCGACACGCCGCGCGCCGGCGGCTTTGAGCCGCTCAAGTACGTCGCTCCCGGCAAGAAGGTCGTGCTGGGCTTGGTAACCACCAAGGCGGCAGAGCTCGAGAACGAGGATGTTATCGTCGAGCGCATCCGCGAAGCCGCTAAGTACGTGCCGCTCGAGAATCTGTACCTGTCGCCCCAGTGCGGCTTTGCCAGCTGCGAGATTGGCAACAAGCTGACCGAGGACGAGCAATGGGCGAAGATCGCGCTGGTCAAGCGCATTGCCGAGCGCGTTTGGAAGTAACGCTAGCGTTTGCAGGTGGCGGCGCGTGCGAGGCATTGCGTATCGCGTACAATGGTTCGGATCGTATCGTTCGGGCAGGTAATCCGCTATGCTCGAGCGCCCTTCCATTTTGAAAGGACTCTCATGTCCCAGTCCTCGACGCCCGCCGCCAGCGATGCCATCTACGACGCATCGTCGCTCGGCCGCCCGCGCATGTTTTTGCTCGGTCTGCAGCACCTGTTTGCCATGTTTGGCGCCACCGTGCTGGTGCCCGTGCTCACCGGTCTCTCGGTTTCGGCAACGCTTTTGTTTGCCGGTTTGGGCACGCTGCTGTTCCACTTCCTGTCGCGCGGTAAGGTGCCGGCATTTTTGGGCTCATCGTTTGCCTTTATTGCCGGTTATGCCGCAATCGCGCCCAACGGCGAGACCGAGCTTTTGCCCTATGCTTGTCTGGGCGTTGCTTGCGCCGGCCTGCTTTATCCGGTGCTTGCGGCGCTCTTCCGCGCCTTTGGCGCCAAGCGTGTCATGCGTTTCTTCCCGCCGGTGGTGACTGGCCCCATCGTCATTTCGATCGGTCTGATCCTGGCGAGCTCCGCTATTGCTAACTGCCAGACCAACTGGCTTGTGGCTGTCATTGGCGTTGCCGTTATCGTCATCTGCAACATCTGGGGCCGTGGCATGGTCAAGATCGTGCCGATTTTGCTGGGCGTTGTGGTGAGCTATGCCGTTGCGGCTGCGCTCGGCGAGGTTGATTTCTCGGGCGTTGCCGCCGCTCCGTGGGTCGGTCTGCCCATCGTGTGGGACAACACCGTGTTTGCACTCTTTGGGCCGCAGTTCGATAACGGTCTTGCCACGACGGCCATCATCACCATCATGCCGCTGGCCTTCGCGACCATGATCGAGCATATCGGCGATATCTCTGCTATCGGTTCGACTTGCGAGCGCAACTACATTGCCGATCCCGGTCTGCATCGCACGCTGCTCGGCGACGGCCTTGCCACGATTCTGGCTTCGCTCTTTGGCGCTCCGGCCAACACTACGTATGGCGAGAACACCGGCGTGCTCGCCCTGACGCGCGTGTTCGACCCGCGCGTAATTCGAATTGCCGCGTGTTGCGCCATCGTGCTTTCGTTCTGCCCCAAGTTCGCCGCGGTCATCGCCGCCATGCCGGCATGCGTTATCGGCGGTGTGTCGCTCGTGCTCTACGGCATGATCAGCGCTGTGGGCGTCCGCAACCTCATCGAGAACCAGGTCGATTTCCAGAACAACCGCAACGTGCTGGTTGCCGCGCTGGTGCTCGTGCTTTCGCTCGGCATCGCGTACAGCACCGCCGGCGCCATCGTGTTGGAGCTGGGCGGCGTGACCATTTCGCTGTCCGGCATTGCCGTGGGCTCACTGGTGGGCATCATGCTCAACGCCATCCTGCCGGGTAACGACTTTGAGTTTGATGTCTCCGAGCTTGAGGAGGCTGCTGAGTAGCAGCTGCGTTCAGCTAAAACAAGATATGGTGCCCATGCGTATATGCGTGTGGGCACCATTTTTAATGCGTCAGTATCCAGTGGATGCCGCGGGCCATGCGTAAGTCGGTTTGGGCAAAGTGATTGCCGGGGTTGAGCTCCAGCGTTGTTGGAATGCCGCGCTCGACGAGCAACGCTTCCATCGCGCGTGTGTCGTCGAGTACATGCCGCATCATGCGGTTGGGCGTCTTGGTTTCCTTTTTGCCGAGTGACAGGTAGACGGCTTGCGGGCTGCCGGCAAAAGGGGCCGTGCTGGCACGGTCGACAAAGTCGGGAAACCATAGCGACCCCGATGCGCTCGCGGCGCGGTCAAAGGCGTCGGTTTGCCAGAGGGACCAGAGTGCGAAGAGGCCCGCGAGCGAGTAGCCGGCAATGCCGCGCCAGGTGGGCGGCTGAGGAAGCGACGACTCGACCTGGGGGATTATCTGATTCAGCAGCTCATCAAGAAAATCGGCAGCTTGGCCGCCGAAAGGCTCGGCATCGCGTACGGTCCCGTCGCATGCCCAGGGGCTCAGCTCGCGATTCCAATCGAGCCCGCCAATGGTGACGAGGGCGAATGGCGGACAGTCGAGCTCTCGGCAACACTTATAAACCTCGCTGCCGTCGCCCACGACCACAGGAAGGTAGATGACAGGCGCGCTTTCCGTATGATTCGAATAAACGGTTATCTGCTTTTGATGCGCTTCCATGACGGGCTTCTCTCAGTGTTGTGATATCGGCAGCCCCAATTGTCGCACGCCAGCGTATGCCGGTTGGGCTAGACCAAAGACAATCTCGTGCATCCCCTGCGGACGCATATGGAAAACGCCACCGCCGGAGGGGAGCTCGGCGGTGGCGTTGTTAAACGGTGCTGGGGTTCGGGGCCTTCGCGGGAGCTGCCATGTGCGCAGAGGCGTCTAAGAACGCTTACGGCTCGCCATGGTGCCTGCGGCGATAGCGGCTGTTCCCGCAAGGACGGTTGCCACGATGGCCGCACCCGAGGTGTCGCCGGTTGCCGCGAGCACGCCGGTAGTCTTGGCTTTCGTGGTTGAAGCCGCAACGGCCTTGGTCGGCTTTGAGCCCTCAGGCTTGGGGTTCTGCTTGGACTCCGCGGGCTTGCTTTCTGCGGGCTTGGTCTCGTCGGGCTTGGGGTCTTCCGGCTTGGCTACCTCGGGAGGTGCGATGGTCGTACTTTTGGCGACTGCTTTGATATAGAGGGAGTCGACCGTGGCGTCGCCCGTGCCGATGGCTTGGCCTGCCTCGTAGATGCCGTCACGGAGCTTGCGATAGTCAATGACCTTGCCGCCTTCGGGCGTCTGGATGGCGGCGTTCTCAATCTTGATGGTGCCGATTGTCTTGCCGTCAGCGCTCATGGCACGGGCAAAGATTGCCGCTGTATCTCCTTCGGCCGTTACCTTGCTGCGGATGATCGAGATGACTGCGGGTGTGACGCCCTCGCTGGTCTGGGCGATGATGCCGATGTTCTCGCCTTGGGGTTCGCGCCTCGTCTCGCCATCTTGGTTTTCGCTGTAGGGGATGGGGCCGTCGCCGTTCTCGACATAGCGGGCTATGGCCTTGACAACGGAGTCGCTGATGTAGATGTGGCCGCCCTTCTCGTTGGGTCGATCGTTTCTGGTGGAGAATGCAGCCGAAACCTCGCCTTCCGCAAACGCGTCCACGGTGGAGCCGTTCTTGACGACGATATCGTCTTGGTAGGTGAAGAGGGCAATGGCGTCACCGTATCTGCCTTTACTTGCGCGGACTGTCACGTTTGCATGATCGAGTGTGATGCCCTTGTGGGCATAGACGCCATATTCAACACCGTTTGCGTTGAGGGAGGCGTTTGTGGCTGCGAGGCTGCCCTTGGCCTCGACGGCGGCGTCTTTCTCGGAGCTCGCCTTGACCTGGCTGCCGTCCGAGATGTTGATATTGTCGCCGCTCCAAAGGGCCTCACCATCGGCTGAGCTTGCCTCGACCGTCCCGCCACCCTTGATGGTGAGGTTCTTGTCGGTTCCGATACCCTTGTCCTTGGTAGCCCTGGCGGTGACGGCCCCGCTGTCGTCAATCGTGATATTGCCGTTTGCCCTGATGCCATCCGATACGCCCGTGGCGTTGACGTTGCCCGAACCTTTGATAGCGAGATCGCCCTCGGCGTCGATGGCATCAAACCCAGCGCTCGTGGCGTTGACGGATCCGGCTCCGTCGATGTTGATATTACCCGTGGAGAGGATAGCGTCCTCAGTAGATGTCACGCTGAGCGTGCCGCCCTCGTCGCCTTGGATATTGAGCTCGGCATTCTCGTTAGTGCCATGAGAAACGTTGATGCTTTCGATCCATTCGGCAGTGACGATGTTGGTTCCCGAGTAATTCACGTTGAGCTTGCCTGCGGCCTGGATCTCGCCGCCGTTATAGTTGTTGAGCTTCAAGTCGTCGGCGCCGTCCCACGACCAGGTACCGGCCTCGTCGCTCGCCGCGGTGTTGTACTTGTTGCCGCCGACCTTGACCCATTCCGCTGCGAGCGAGACGCTCGGCATGAGCAGCGAGCTCACCGTGAGCGCGCAGGCCAGGCCGCAGACGATGCGGCGCGTCACGCGGCGCCAGCTGCCGTGCGCGAGTCCTATGCGACGGCGAACGTCGGGTTCGGCAACATGGGTTCCGGCGGTAGTGTCATTGCGTTTGGGGGTCGTGAACAAGGCTGCCATGGTTGCTCCCGTTCTCATAGGGCCTATACGACTAGATTCAGCGTATCTGCTGGATGTTGCCGGCGGTAGTGCCGTTTGGAGGGCAAAATGGCCAAAATGGGGGAGAAATAGGCCGCACGCCGGCGCAGGGACCGGCGCTAAAAGAAAAGCGCGGGGCCGCATGGCGACTCCGCGCTTTATTGTTCAGCTTTTGCAGCCTTGCCCTTACGCTACGAAGAAGTAGACGAGGAAGGCAAGGGCCGCGATCCACCCGTCCCGTGCGAAAAAGTGTTTACGAGCGCTTGCGGCTCACCACGGCGCCCGCGGCGATGGCGGCTGTTCCCGCAAGGGCGGCTGCCACGATGGCTGCGCTCGAGGCGTCGCCGGTTGCTGCGAGTTTGCCGGCGATCTTGGCTCCCGTGGCTGCAACTGCAACGGTCTTGGTCGTCTTCGTGCCCTCGGACTTGGAACCCTCGGGCTTGGTCTCGCCTGGCTTCTCCTCGGGTTTGATCTCCTCGGGAGGCGCGATGACCGTGCTCTTGGCGACAGCTTCGTTATAGGGGGAGTCGATCACAGCGTCGCCCGTGCCGATGGTTTGACCCACCACGTAGAAGATGCCGTCATCGAGTTCTTCCTTGTTGCGATAGCCAATGATCTTGCCGCCTGTGGGCGTCTGTATGGGAGCGCCTTCGATCTCGATGGTGCCGATTGTCTCGCCGTCCGCGCTCACGGCAAGGGCGAAGATTGCCGCCGTGTCTCCCTCAGCTGTGACCTTACTGCGGACAATCGAGATGGTCGCGGGCGTGATGCCCTCCTTGGTCCGGGCAAAGATGCCGATGTTCATGCCCCTATGCTCGGGAATGACCGCGCCACTTTGGTCGTTGCTGTAGTGATCGGGGCCGTCGCTACCGGACTCGACATAGCGGGCTATAGCCTTGACAACGGAGTCACTAATGTAGATGTGACCACCCGCTTCGTTGGGGTAGTAGTTTCTGGTGAAGATTGCGGTCGAGAACTGGCCTTCTGCGAACGCATCCACGATCGAGCCGTTCTTGATGACGATGTCGTCCTCGTCGGTGAAGAGGGCGCTGGCTTCATCGTTCCCTGCACTTGCACGGACCGTTACGGTTGCGCCATCGAACGTGATGCCCTTGTAGACATAGATGCCATACCCAACGCCACTTGCGTTGAGGGAAGCGTTCGTGACCGTGAGGCTGTTTTTACCGTCGATGGTGGCGTCTTCCTCGGAGCTTGCCTTGACCTGGCTGCCACCCGAGATCTCGATGTTGCCGTCGGCCCAAATCGCATTGTCTTTGATAGAGCTTGCCTCTACCTTGCCGCCGCCCTTTATGATGAGGTTCTCGTTAGCATCGATACCCTGATCCTCGGTGGCCTTGGCGGTGACGGTTCCGCTGTTGTCGATCGTGATGTTGCCGTCGGCCCTGATGCCATCCGAATCGCCCGTGGCGTTAACGTTTCCCGAGCCCTTGATGGTGACATCGCCCCCGGCATCGATGGCATCGTGCTCGGTGCTCGTGGCGTTGACAGTGCCAGCGCCGTCGATGTTGATGCTGCCGACGGAAGTGATGGCGTCACGAGAAGATGTCACGTTGAGCGTGCTGGACGCGTCGCCCTGAATATTAAGCTCGGCGTTCTCGTTCGCGCCATCCTTAACCTTGATGCCGCGGCCGTCGCCGTTAGTGACGATGTTGTCGCCCTCGTAGCTCACGTTGAGCTTGCCCGCTGCCTCGATCGCGCCGCCGTTATAGCCGTTGAGCTTCATGTCATCGGCGCCGTCCCAGCTCCAGGTGCCGGCGGCGTCTCCCGCGGGCCCCGCGGCCGCTTCGTGGCGGACGCCGCCGACGTCCACCCACTCGGCCGCGAGCGAGACGCTCGGCATGAGCAGCGAGCTCACCGTGAGCGCGCAGGCCAGGCCGCAGACGATGCGGCGCGTCACGCGGCGCCAGCTGCCGTGTGCGAGCAGCGTGCGACGGCACACGTCGGGCTCGACAAAATGGGCTCCAGAGGTTTTGTCATTGCGCTTGGGGGTCGTGAACAAGGCGGCCATGGTTACTCCCATCCTCATAGGGCCTATGCGATTAAGCCCAGCATATCTGCAGGATGTAGCCGGCGGTAGTGCCGTTTGGAGGGCAAAATGTCCAAAACTTGGGAAGCAAAACATCGCGCGTCTGTGCGTTGCCTGGCTTTAAAAGAAAAGCGCGGAGCCGCTCGATGCGACTCCGCGCTTTGGTGTTCTGTTTTAGCAGACTATGCCGTTACGCTACGAAGAAGTAGACGAGGAAGGCGAGAGCTGCGATCCACATGAGCGGCTTGATCTTGGAGGCCTCGCCCTTAAAGAGCGCGACGATCACGTAGGCGATAAAGCCTAGGCCAATGCCGGCAGAGATGGAGTAGGTGAAGGGCACGCCGGCGACAATCATGAACGCCGGGAAACCCTGCGACACGTCGGACCAGTCGATCTCGGAGGCCTCGCTCATCATGAGGTAGCCGACGTAGACCAGAGCACCGCAGGTGGCGGCGCTGGAAACGATGGTGACGATGGGGGAGAAGAACGCGGCGAGAATGAACAGCACGCCGGTGGTGACGGAGGTGAGGCCCGTGCGGCCACCGTCGGCGGCGCCGGAAGTGGACTCGACGAAGGTGGTGATGGAGGAGACACCCATGAAACCGCCCACAGCAGCGGCGGCGGAGTCGACGATCAGGATCTCCTTGATATTCTCGACGTTGCCGTCGTCGGTGAGGAACTCGCCCTGCTTGGCCACGGCCATCGCGGTGCCCATGGTGTCGAAGAAGTCACTCATGAGCAGCGAGAACGAGATGACGAGGAGCGCGGGGTCGGTAAGGACCTTGACGATGGCGGGCACGCCGCCGGCGTCGGCGATAGGGCCACCGATGCTCGAGAAGTCGAGCGGGGCGATGATACCGGTCGGAGCCTGGGTCACACCTAGGGGGATACCGGCGATGACGGCGACGACGATGCCGATGAGCAGCGAGCCGGGGACGTTGCGGCAGGCGAGGGCGACCGTCACCAGGATGGAGATGATGCCGACGATGAAGGTGGGGGAGGTGATGTCGCCCAGACCGACGAGTGTACCGGCGCCAGCGGTGATAATGCCGGCATCGCACAGGCCAATCATGGCGATGAACAGGCCCAGACCCACCGAGATGGCGTGACGCAGGACAACCGGGATGGCGTCCATGATGGCCTCGCGCAGGCCACAAAGCACGAGCAGCAAGATGACGACGCCCTCAAGGAAGATGACGCTCATGGCCACGTGCCAGTCACCGCCGCAGACGGTGGTGGTGATTCCAGCGATCATCGCGTTGACGCCTAAGCCCGACGCGCAGGCGAGCGGGCGGTTGGCGAAGATGCCCATGCAGATGGTCATGATGCCGGCGCCCAGGCAGGTGGCGCAGGCGAGCGCTCCCGCATCGATGCCAGCGCCCGAGAGCACCGCGGGGTTGACGGCGATGATGTAGGCCATCGCCAGGAATGTTGTCAGTCCAGCGCGAAGTTCGGTCCCGATTGTGGACTTGCGCTCACTGACGTGAAAAAGTTCGTCCATGCATACCCTTTCCTTGTTCGGCCCCGAGTTTAGGCCGATTGACACGAACGCTCCCACTATAGCCCCTTTACGACGCTGTTGTTCCTCGCATGTTGATGTTCGGCGCTTTGTAGCAGACGGACGGTATTTTTCGCATGAAAATGTGTGGGTACCGTATACTTAAGCGGTTACAACGACCCCTATGGAGGAACGTATGATTAAAGAGCTTTGCCACGACGAGGCTATCCTGTCCCAGCGTTGCGAGGTTGCGACCGTCGAGGACGAGTCGGTTGCTCAGGATCTGATCGATACCATCAAGTCGCTCGACGATGCCGGCTGCCTTGCCGCTAACCAGATTGGCGTTACCAAGAAGGTTTGCGTCTACCTGGACGATGCCGGCGAGCCCCACGTGCTCTACAACCCCCGTCTGGTGTTTGGCCTGGGCGCCAGCAAGATGGAGGAGAGCTGCCTGACGCACGAGGGGGTCACCAAGTCCACGCGCTATATCAAGTGCAAGGTTGCCTTTGATCAGATTGTCGACGGCAAGATGAAGGAGTGCCGCCGCGACTACGCGGGCTTTGAGGCGCAGATGATCCAGCATATGATCGATCACTGTCTTGGAAAGTTGGTCTAAGGGGACCAAAGCACCGCACCTTGCCGCTCAATCGTCGCTCGCGTACCTTAAGCACGCTTCGCTCCTCTTTCGTGGCAATCTGCGGCACTTTGACCCCTTAGACGACCTGCGGGGTTAACTTGGTTGAGTTTATCCTGCTTGAATAGCCCGGGCATGACATTGTTGTCATGTCCGGGCTTTTGTGTTTAGCGCCTTTTTGTTTGGAGACAATGAAATTAGCAAGAACGTAAAGCTAGGAGGCGCTATGTGTACGAGTATTCGATTTACCGATAAT
>CABUVC010000043.1 GCA_902494855.1 uncultured Collinsella sp. | reverse complement strand
GCCGCGCCGGGGTTGCCGATGCGGCGTCATTATTGCGCAACATTGCCGTATGTGCTGTATCTTATGTATAGAGTTCGGACATGGCAGAAAGATGCGATATCATACGAGCAGTTTTGTCGATACGAACTAGGGAAATGAAAGGCAAGCTGCATGACCCTTCTCGAACTGTTCCAGCTGCTTAAAAAGCACCTCAAGCTGGTCATCACCCTTCCGGTGGTCTGCGCGATCGCCATGGGCATCGTGTCCTTCGTTGCGATGGACAACACCTATACCGCGACGACGAGCATGTACATTCTCGCCAAGACCGACGATAGCGGTCAGATGAGCTACAACGATCTCTCGGCGAGCCAGATGCTTTCCAACGATATCGCCACGCTGCTGGATAGCGATAGCGTTAAGAGCGGCGCCGCCAAAGAACTGGGCCTTACCGATCTGGATGACTACAAGGTGTCTGTTTCCTCCGAGACCACCACGCGTGTCATTACGCTTTCGGTTACCGGCACCGATGCCAAGGAGACGGCTGAGGTCGCAAAGGCCATTGCCAGCTCGGTGAGTACGGTCGCTCAGAACGTCGGCGCTGCCCAGAGCATCAACGTTATCGACGAGGCTAAGACCCCCGAAGCCCCCAGCGGCCCCAAGCGCACGCTGTATATTGCCGTCGCGTTCCTCGCCGGTATCTTTATCGCAGTTGCCTATGTCGTTTTGGCAGACATGCTCAATACCCGCATCCGCGGTGCCGAAGAGGCAGAAGAGCTCCTGGGTATTCCCGTTGTTGGCCGAATTCCGGCTATGAAAGGTGGTAAATAGGCATGGCTAAGGCAAAGAACACCGATAAGCTCGTTGTGCAGAATGCCGCCAAGACCCTTCTGGCCAACATCCGCTTTGCGAGCGTGGACGACCCCATTCGCACCATCACCGTTACGTCCTCGATTCCCAACGAGGGCAAGTCTACGGTTTCCATCAACCTTGCCCAGGCTATCGCCACCAGCGGCAAGAGCGTCCTGCTGGTCGAGGCTGATATGCGTCGCAGGTCCCTTGCCGATATGCTCGGCGTCCGCTCCCGCGGCGGACTCTATGCAGTCCTTTCCGAGCAGGTTTCTATTGACCAGGCGATTGTCGAGACGGGTCAGAAGAACTTCTACTTCCTCGATGCCGAGCCGCATATTCCCAATCCTGCCGACATCATCGTCTCTCACCGCTTTGCCAAGCTGGTAAAGGCACTGTCCGCCAAGTTCCAGTACGTCATCTTTGATGCTCCCCCGGTCGGCACCTTCATCGATGCTGCCGAGATCGCAAGTCTGACCGACGGTGCGCTTTTTGTCGTGCGTGAGGATTTCACCAAGCGCGAGGAGGCGCTCAACGCCATCGGTCAGCTTAAGAAGTCCGAGAAGGTCAAGCTCATCGGTACCGTCATGAATTACTGTGAGACCGAGACCAGCGAGTACTACTATTCTTACTACACCAAGGACGGTAAGAAGGTTAAGAAGGGCTCCGACGATCAGGGCACTTCCAAAAAGGGCATCTTCACCAACCGAGCAAACGTTTAGTTGATTAAGGCTGACCTATGCGTGACATTCATTGCCATATCTTGCCGGGTGTAGACGACGGCGCCGCCGATCTCGAAGAGAGCTTGGCGATGCTCGAGGCTGCCAAGCGGGCCGGTGTAACCAGAATCGTTTGCACTCCTCACTGCCGCGATCCCTATTTTGATTACGACAAGATGTGGGATGCCTTTGAGCTGCTGCGCGATAACGCTGACGGTTTTCCGCTCCAGATGGGCTTCGAGGTCAACCATCGAAAGCTCGTTGAGCTTGGTATCGATGCCGCGGATCACTTGCATTTCGATGGGACCAACGAGTTTCTGCTCGAGCTTTCGACGCATGCCGATGCGTATGCGTTTAGAGAGTACGAGAACACGATTTACGATTTGCAGTGCCGTGGCTACCAGGTGATCATCGCTCATCCTGAGCGCTATCGTGCGGTTCAAAAGGATGTAAGCGTGGCGGAGCGCCTGGTCGATATGGGCTGCAAGCTGCAAGCTTCGGCGGACTTTATTGCCGGCGGTCGCTTTGGTCGCGAGAAAAAGCCGGCACAGCGCCTGTTCGATCAGAACCTGTACAGCTTCATCGCGAGCGATGCCCATAACGTGGGTCATTACGACTGCCTGGCGAAGGCTCGCGCGAAGTTTAGCGTGCGCGGAGCTCATTTTCGCTAAAATCTGTCCCTAACGTTCTCATTGAATGAAAGGGCAGCCATGGATATCCAACTTAAGACGGGATGCTTTGATGACGCGGCGTTGGTGCGCCGCGTCGTTTTTATGGACGAGCAGGGCTACGAGAATGAGTTCGACGCTATCGACGAGGACCCGAACTGCATTCATGTGACGCTCTATGTAGACGGCGAGCTTGCCGGTTGCTCGCGCGTGTTTCCCGAAGAGCTTGAGCGCGCGGCTGACGCAGAGGCTCCGGTGTCGCCGGCGTGCGACTTGGACGAAGGCGTCGCAGCGGGGGAGACCTACATTATGGGGCGCGTCGCCGTGCTGCCGGCTATGCGTCGTCGCGGACTGGCGAGTGCGATCGTGGAGACCAGTGCTTCGTGTGCACGCGATGCCGGCGCCAAGCTCATTAAGCTGCACGCGCAGGAATACGTGCTGCCGCTCTATGCCAAGGCGGGTTACACGCAGATTGCCCCGGTGGACTATGAGGATGAAGGCCAGCCCCATGCCTGGATGGCCAAACGGGTCGAGGGTGGCAGATAGGGACGTTCCTTTTCTGCCGGCAGTTGGGGACACTCCTTGGCAATTGGCGCATCAGAGCGTTTGGACATACAGTTTTTCGATTCCGTATGTATATATGCGCGCTAATGGGTTATAAAATCTAAGTCTGAACATAGCAGGTCTGCGATGCGGCTCGGGCAACCGGGCCGTTTTTGCGGACGGGGGGTAGCGCGAAAGGACTGCACATGCGTCAATTTAAGACCGAGAGCAAAAAACTGCTCGACCTCATGATCAACTCCATCTACACCAATAAGGAAATCTTCCTGCGCGAGCTTATCTCTAACGCGAGCGACGCCGTCGACAAGCTCAACTTTAAGAGCCTGCAGGACCCGAGTGTCAAGCTCGACCAGGGCGACCTGGCTATTCGCGTCTCTTTTGATAAAGATGCCCGCACCATTACCATCTCGGATAACGGCATTGGCATGACCGCCGAGGAGCTCGAGCGCAATCTGGGCACCATCGCCCATTCCGGCTCCGAGGAGTTTAAGACCGAGAACGCCGAGCAACAGGGCTCCGATGTCGACATCATCGGCCAGTTTGGCGTGGGCTTCTACTCCGCCTTTATGGTCGCCAGCCACGTGAAGGTCGTCAGCCGCGCTTATGGCGAGGACACCGCCCACGTTTGGGAGTCCGACGGTCTTGAGGGCTACACCATCGAGGATGGCGAGCGTGCTGAGCACGGTACCGATGTCATCCTGACGCTGCGCGAGAACGAGAAGCTCGACGCCGACGGCGAGGCCGAGACCTACGATCGCTTCCTGACCGAGTGGGGCCTCAAGAGCCTGATTCAGCAGTACAGCAACTATGTGCGCTACCCGATTCAGATGATGGTGAGCAAGAGCCGCCAGAAACCCAAGCCCGAGGACGCCGGCGACGACTACAAGCCCGAGTACGAGGACTACCAGGAGCTCGAGACCATCAACTCCATGACGCCGATTTGGAAAAAGCGCAGCTCCGACGTTGAGCAGAAGGATTACAACGAGTTCTACAAGTCCACGTTCCACGACTTTGACGATCCTGCGCGCACCATCAGCTTCCATGCCGAGGGCACGCTCGAGTATGACGCCCTGCTGTTTGTGCCGGGCCGCGCGCCGTTCGATCTGTACAGCAAGGATTACGAGAAGGGTCTGGCGCTCTACAGCTCCAATGTCCTGATCATGGAGAAGTGCGACGACCTGCTGCCCGACTACTACAACTTTGTCCGCGGCGTCGTGGATTCCGCCGATGTGTCGCTCAACATCTCGCGTGAGACGCTGCAGCAGAACCGTCAGCTCAAGGCCATCGCCAAGCGCGTGGAGAAGAAGATTACCGCCGATCTTGAGGATATGCGCGACAACGACCGCGAGGCCTACGAGAAGTTCTTTGAGAACTTTGGCCGCGGTCTTAAGTACGGCATCTACTCGAGCTATGGCATGAAGGCCGATGAGCTCGCCGACCTGCTACTGTTCTGGTCTGCCAAGGAGCAGAAGATGATTACCCTGGCCGAGTATGCCAAGGGCATGCCCGGGGATCAGAAGGCCATCTACTACGCCGCCGGCGACTCGCGTGAGCGCTTGGCCAAGATGCCCGTGGTAAAGGGTGTGCTCGACCGCGGCTATGACGTGCTGTTGCTGACGCAGGATGTGGATGAGTTCACGTTCCAGGCTATGCGTGAGTACGTTGCCGCCGATATGCCTAAGATCTACGAGGACGACGCCGCCCGCGAGGCTGCCGAGAAGGCCGTTGCCGACGGTGCCGAGCCCGAGGTCGAGGATCGTCACCTGGAGCTCAAGAACGTCGCGACTGGCGATCTTGATCTGGCGACCGAGGACGAGAAGAAGGAGGCCGAGGACGCCACCAAGGAAAACGAGGACCTCTTTAGCGCTATGAAGGAGGCGCTCGGTGACAAGGTCGAGAAAGTTGCCGTCTCCGCGCGCCTGACCGATGCCCCCGCTTGCATCACCACCGAGGGTCCGCTTTCGCTCGAGATGGAGAAGGTGCTCCAGAAGGGACCCGAGGGCGCGCCCGACGGCATGCCCAAGAGCCAGCGCGTGCTCGAGCTCAACGCCAAGCACCCGGTCTTTGACAAGCTTGTCGCTGCCCAGAAGGCAGGTGACGCCGACAAGATCAAGCAGTACTCCGGCCTGCTCTACGATCAGGCCCTGCTGGTCGAGGGTATCCTCCCCGAGGACCCCGTTGCCTTCGCGGCGGCTGTCTGCAACCTGATGTAGTTCGGGGATACGGCACCGTAACTAGATTAGAACGAGAGTGGATAATCTCCCACTTTTGGCTCGAATGCGGGCTTGAAGTGGGAGATTTTCCACTCTCGTTTCCTTTTGAATGATCCCTTGGGGACGGAGGAAAGCGGATCACCAGATCAGGCCGACCCCCTCGGTGATCCGTTTTCCTCCGTCCCCAAGGGATCAATTATTTGTCGGGGTTGTGGTTTTGCGACCTGCTGAAATTAAAGATACTGTACAACTGTACGTTAACTAATCTTCGTAGTATATTGCTACCCGCAAAACTCAATACCATTGTGCTTCGAGACGCTAAAGCGCCTACGTACAATGGTTGTTGATAGTACGATTTGATTCAACGACAGGATGGATGGTCCAAGCGTGAGTCTCGGCAGCAAACTATCCGATGCAAAGGTCTCCTTTGCGATATTCAAGCGCGACATTAAGCGACTGCTTGTGAACCCCGTCGCCTTTGTGGTTACCCTTGGCGTGTGCGTTATCCCCTCGCTGTATGCCTGGTACAACATCGTGGCAAACTGGGATCCGTACGGAAACACCCAAGGTATCAAGATTGCCATCGCCAACAACGATCAGGGCACTCAGAACGACCTAGTGGGCGAGCTCAACGCGGGCGACCAGGTCGTCGATCAGCTCAAGGAGAACGATCAGCTGGGCTGGACCTTCGTCGACTCGGCTGCCGATGCCAAAGAGGGTGTCGAGAGCGGGGAATACTACGCGGCGATCGTAATCCCCAAGAACTTCTCCGACAATCTGGTCTCGATGCTCGACGGCAACTACCATCAGCCGAAGCTCACCTATTACGTCAACGAGAAAAAGAGCGCCATTGCGCCCAAGGTCACCGATACCGGTGCCAACACCATCGAGGAGCAGATCAACTCGGAGTTTGTCTCCACGGTGGGCGAGACTGTTGCCAGTATCGCCAAGGATGCCGGTGTCGATTTAAAGGACAAGGCAACCCAGACTCAGGACTCGCTGACAAGTTCGGTGTCCGAGGCATCCGACACCTTGGGTGAGGTGCGCGATTCGATTGGCGATATGAATGCCGCCATCGATAAGACGAGTGGCGCTATCGCCTCGGCTGATGCGGCGCTTGCCGGCTTGCAAGGTCAGGCACCGTCGCTGACGCAGGCAATCTCCCAGGGCAACGACCTGCTGGGCGAGGCTCGCGCCACGGCGGGCAACTCTATCACCTCGCTCTCCAAGGCACTCTCGGAAGGTAGCCTTGCACTCACCAAGACGTCAGCCTCCGCGAACGCTGCGATTGGCAAGCTAACGGGTACGGTCACATCTACGACCACCCGCATCGACAACTCGCTCGAGTCTCTCCAAGCGACGATCGATCACAATAAGGCCGTTATCGGGCACTTGGAGATTCTCGTTAATGACACGTCGACAGGTTCCGAGGAAATTGACGCGCGCATTGTATCGACCATCGATTCGCTTCGCGAGCAAAACCAGAAGCTGCAGAGCATCAAGGATGGCCTTTCTGCACAGTCGAGCGCCATGGCAAACGACGCTACGGCAATCTCGAACGCGAGCAACGCACTCAACGCGGCAATTCAGACCGGTACGGCTAACCTCGGTCAGGCTCAGACCGATCTGGGTCAGAACGCACTTCCGAAGGCTTCGAGCGCGCTTGACTCCTTTGCCGCCGTTTCGGGCGATTTAACCGGCATTGTGTCGGGTATGACCCCCACGATAGCGAGCGCGCGCGGCACGCTGGCGCAGCTCGATGCCACGCTCAAGCAGGCAAAGACCACGCTGTCCCAAACCGACGCCTCCCTTGCCAAGGTTCAGGACAAGCTCGCGACCGCCGCCAATGACATTGCGGCGCTGCAGACCTCTGAGTCTATGGGCGAGTTAGCCGACCTCATGGACGTCGACGTCAATGACGTGGCAGATTTCATGGCATCTCCGGTTGAGCTGACGTCCAAGTCAATCTATCCGGTCAAGAGCTTTGGCTCGGGCATCGCGCCCTTCTACACCAATCTGGCGCTGTGGGTAGGCGGCTATGTGCTCATCGCTATCTATAAACTCGAGGTCGACCGCGAGGGCATCGGTAGCTTTACGGCGCGTCAGGGCTACTTTGGCCGCTGGCTGCTGCTGGTGATCCTGGGCGCGTTCCAGGCCATTATCGTTACGGTGGGCGACCTGGTCATTGGCGTTCAGTGCGTCAATCCGCTGCTCTTTGTACTGGGCGGCATCGCTATTTCGTTCACCTACGTCAACATCATCTATGCGCTGTCCACCACGTTTAAGCATATCGGTAAAGCCATTGGCGTCATCCTCGTCATTGTGCAGATCCCCGGCTCGTCGGGCATGTATCCCATCGAGATGATGCCCGGCTTCTTCCAATGGCTGCATCCGCTGCTGCCCTTCACCTATGGCATCAACCTGCTGCGCGAGACCGTCGGTGGCATGTATTCGTTCAACTACCTGTTCAACCTGTGCATCCTGGGCGTGTTCCTTGCCATCGCACTCTTTATTGGCTTGCAGCTGCGTCCGCTGCTGCTCAACCTCAACCTGCTCTTTGACAAGCAGCTTTCTACGACGGGCCTCATGATCTGCGAGTCCAACGACCTGCCGCGCCAGCGCTATTCGCTGCGCACGGCCATGCGCGTCATGCTCGATTCGGATTCGTACCGTCGCGAGCTGCTCGATCATGCCGTGGCGTTTGAGCATCGCTACCCGTACTACATCAAGGGCGGTTTTGCCGCCGTGGTAGGCGTGCAGGTTCTGCTCTTTGTGCTTTCGACGGTGCTCGATATCGACAATAACGGCAAGATCATCCTGCTCGTTATCTGGATCATTTCGGTTATCGCCATCTGCGGCTGGCTCATCAACATCGAATACATCCGTGCGAGCCTCAATACCCAGATGCGTATCTCGGCGCTTTCGGACGAGGACCTTCGCCGCGAGATGCGCGAACACACGGCTGCCATCCCTGCCGCCCGTCGCATGTTTGGTCTCAACGCCAGCGAGCGTGGCGCCAAGGGAGGCGAACAGCCTACGAGCCGTCTGTCGCATATCGGTGCGCATCGTAAGGCTCAAGATGCCGACGGCGCTGACAACGTAAACGGAAACGACGGGGACACCACCTCGCTTGGCAAGCACTCTAAAGGAGGTGAGGCATAAATGAAAAACATCCTGCACCTGTTTAAGCGCGATGTCCAAAACGTGTCTCGCTCCGTGATCGGCATGGTCGTCGTGATGGGCCTGATCATCGTGCCATGTCTCTATGCATGGTTTAACATCGCCGGAAGCTGGGATCCGTACGGCAACACCGGCAACCTTAAGATCGCCGTGGTCAACACTGATGAGGGTTACGAGAGCGATCTGATTCCCGTCGAGGTCAACGTGGGCGAAAACGTAACCGCCACCCTGCGCGGCAACGAGAACTTCGACTGGGTTGTGCTCAACGATCGCGATAAGGCCATCGATGGCGTCAAGTCGGGCGCGTACTACGCTGCCGTCGTTATCCCTAAAACGTTTAGCGCCGACATGATGACGCTTTTCTCGACCGAGGTGAAGCACGCCGATATCGAGTTCTACGAGAACCAGAAGGCTAACGCCATCGCACAGATCGTGACTGAAAAGGGCTCGAGCGCCGTCCAGAGTCAGGTCAACGAGACCTTTACCAAGACCATCACGACCATCGGCCTTAAGACCGTGTCCAGCCTGCTCGACTATATGAGTACCGACCAGGTGAGCAACTTTATCGCCAATCTGTCCTCGACGCTGGGCGATTCGGTCGAGGACCTGCAGGACGTTCAGGCGAGTGCGACGTCGCTCGCGGGCATTTTGAGCTCCACGTCCGATTCACTGACATCGGCGGGCGGCATGCTCAAGCAGACGGGCACCGTTGATGAGTCGACGAAGCAGCTGATGGAGCACGCCAAGAGCGGCATCAATGATTCCAAGGAAGCGCTCAAGGCCGCCAACGATGCCGTTGACGCGGCGATTGACGGAAGCGCGGGCTCGTTCGACAACGTGTCCGCCGAGCTTGCGAAGGCATTCGATGCCGCGAATCAGCATGTTTACCTTACGGTGTCTCAGCTCAACGAAGCCGCAGCGGCGCTCAATACGCGTGCTGACGATATCGATGCGATGGCCGATCAGCTCCGCAACCTTGCCGACCAGGTGAGTGATGACAAGCTCAAAGACGGTCTCGAGTCCGCTGCGACGTCGCTGGGCAGAATTGCCGTGGAGTACCGCAACAATGCGAAGGACCTGACGGCGACCGCAAAGTCCCTTTCGGACGGCATGGCGGAGGTCAACAACTCGCGTGCCGAGGTCGACCAGGCCATCGCCGATGCCAAGGCGGGTATCTCGGGAGCCAAGTCCGACTACGATTCCACGTTCTCGATTAAGGCCAAGGAGCTCAAGAAGACCATTTCGGGCGTTCTGGATTCCCTGAACGGTATCTCGGGTGACTTGGATAGCGCTGTGAGCGGTCTGACCGACGCCTCTGGCTCGCTCGCAAAGGGCCTCTCCAAGGCTGCGACGCTGGTCAACAAGGCTTCTGATCAGTTGGGCGAGGCGTCGGACAAGATCAGCGCTTTTAAGGACGAGCTTGATAGCGCTCTGATGTCGGGTGACCTGGCCATGATTAAGACAATGATTGGCAACGACCCCGAGGGCCTCGCCGTGTCGCTTTCTGGCCCCGTCGCGCTCGACCGCAAACCGGTCTATCCGATCCGCAACTACGGTTCGGCCATGGCACCGTTCTACACGATTCTGTCGCTGTGGGTGGGCTCGATTGTACTGGCGGCCATGATGAAGGTCTCGGTTGACGATGAGCTTATCAACGAGCTCATCCCCGTACGCCTGCACGAGATCTATCTGGGTCGTTACCTGTTCTTTGGCGGTTTGGCCCTGCTGCAGGCAACGCTCGTGTGCGCGGGCGACATTCTGTTCTTTGGCATTCAGTGCGACAACCCGCTGCAGTTTGTGCTGGCGGGCTGGGTCGCGAGTCTCGTGTTCTCCAATATCGTCTACACGCTTACGGTTTCGTTTGGCGATATCGGCAAGGCGCTCGCTGTCGTGCTGTTGGTCATGCAGGTCGGCGGTTCGGGCGGCACGTTCCCCATCGAGATGACCGGCCCCGTGTTCCAGGCAATCTATCCGTTCCTGCCGTTCACTCATGGCATCAACGCCATGCATGCCGCCATGGCCGGCGCCTACCATATGGAGTATTGGATTGAGCTGGGTATCTTGGCGAGCTACCTGATTCCGTCGCTGGCCCTGGGCGTCGTCTTCCGCCGCCCGGTCATCAAAGCCAACGACTGGATCATCGAAAAGCTGGAATCAACAAAGCTAATTTAGTTACGCGGTTTTACCAAACCGCGTAACGGCTCGACGCTGCAAACGTCCCTAAGCGGCAATCTGACGTTCAATTTCAAGGGCGCGACCAGAAGGTCAGCGCCCTTTCATTTCACGTCACCTTGCTCGCTTAGGGGCGTTTTCGCTGACGTTGCCGGAACATCGAGGTTTTCTGTACCGACGCTTTAGCGTAGTGAATTGCGTGGGTTGCTTGGTTGTTGCTACAGTAGCGGGGCGTACCGGG
>CABUVC010000042.1 GCA_902494855.1 uncultured Collinsella sp. | reverse complement strand
TTGGGCAGCGAGGTGTTGAAGTCCGACGTGTGCGTCTGAATGGCGCGAATGAGATCGGGAGAGGCGCCCTCGCCTTCAAGGATCTCGGCCGCATAGATGGTGTGGTTCATGGGGTCGTCCTCATGCTCCTCCCAATCTAGGTCGTGCAGCAGACCGACGATGCCCCAAAACTCCTCGTTCTCGGGGTCGAACTCGCGCGCAAAGTAGCGCATGGTGCCCTCGACCGTTTCGCCGTGGGTGATGTGGAACGGGTCCTTATTGTGCTCGTTGAGCAATTCGAACGCACGGTCGCGGGTGATTCCGGCGGAAAGTGGCTCTGCCATAAAAGACTCCTTGTGCTCGCAGGTATCGCTAAGAATGAATACTACTAGAACGACTAGAACGAAAAAACCACCACAAAGGTGCCTGTCCCCTTTGTGGTGGTTTTTGGCGCGGATGGGTTAGTTGAGGGCGGCTTGTGCTAGGCGGGCTTCGGCGGCCTCCTCGGTGACGCCCAGGGCCACAGCGAACTCCTCGATGGAGCGGCGCTTGGCTTCCTTGAGTACACGCATATAGTAAGAGCTGGGCTTTTTATCGGCTTCCTCGGCCTGGCGAATGCGGTGCATCATGGTCTTTGCCACGCGGACCGTCTCGGGCGCGCCCAGCTTGAGCTGCTGCTTAAAGTGTGTCTCTTCAAGCGAGCTGTTGCGCTCGGTAAAGGTGTCGCACTCCAGCTCGTCATAGTGGCTCAGCAGATGCTCGGCATCTTGCTGAGAGATGGCGGCATGCAGACGGTCGGCCTGCGCCACGGGGTACATAAGGATCGTCTGCGCATGCCCCTGCTTGGCCTCGAGCAACAACATGGGCTGCGGCGTGTCGTCCCTAAAACCGACGACGGTGCAGACTCCCTGACCCGGATGAATGACGTGTTGACCGATTGAGAACATGCTACCTCCAACTTATACGAATTTACGTATGTCTAGAATAACACGCTGACGTGCGCAAATCCTCGCTTTATGCAGGAAAAGCACACAACTCTGATAGGTAAGAGTATTCGATAAAAGACACAGCTCATTCACACCTTTATGCATTTTCAACGCGTGCATAATCTGCAGGCAGACCGGCATCTTTGAGTGACTCCATACAAGCTGTAGTCAATTTTGTGCATATGCAATTTCGATTGGCTTTACCCTGCGACAGTGCCCCTCGCTTGTGATAGAGTGCTACAAACTCTGGCTTTTGCCCTACGAGTGACCAAGAGCTCGGGGGCTTTAACACAAGGAGGATCTATGCCCGAGAAGATTGAAGAGCTGGTACGCGCTGCGCTTGCTGCGGCCCAGGAGGCCGGCGACCTTTCCGCATTTGAACTTGACGATTGCGCTATCGAGCGACCGGCTGACACTTCTCATGGCGAGTGGACCTCTACCATGGCCCTGAAGTCCGCCAAGCTGGCCCACTGCGCCCCGCGCAAGATCGCCGAGGCCATCGTTGCCCATATGCCCGAGGATCCCGCGATCGAGAAGGTTGAGATCGCAGGCCCCGGTTTCATCAACTTCCACCTCTCCGTTGCCGTTAAGAATGCCATCTTTGGCGAGGCTCGCGAGAAGGGCATGGACTTCGCTAAGTCCAACGTCGGTGGCGGCCTGAAGACCCAGGTCGAGTTCGTTTCCGCCAACCCCGTCGGCCCCATGCACATCGGCCACGGCCGCTGGGCCGCGCTGGGCGATTCGCTCTGCCGCGTTATGGACCACGCCGGCTATGAGATCCAGCGTGAGTTCTACATCAATGACCACGGCTCTCAGATGAACACCTTCGGCAACTCCATCAGCACGCGCTATATGCAGCTTGCCGACATCATCGCCAAGCAGGGCGTTGATATCGACGAGGCTCACAAGCTGCTGATCGCCGACCGTGACGCCTTTGTTGCCGACGAGAACGACGAGCACCCCGAGACCCATCCGTATCAGGACAACTTTGCCGAGACCTTGGGCAAGGACTCTTACGGCGGCGACTACATCATCGACGAGGCCGCCGAGTTCTGGCGCACCGACGGCGATAAGTGGGTCAACGCCGATCCTCAGGAGCGCATGGAGAGCTTCCGCGAGCGCGGCTATGTAAAGATGGTCGATAACATGCGCGACCTCTGCCACGCCGTCAACTGCGACTTCGATCGTTGGTACTCCGAGCGCTCGCTGTATGTGAAGGACACCGAGGGCGAGACCGCCGGCACCTCCGCCGTCGACCGCGCTTTTGAGAAGCTCGACAAGATGGGCTACCTCTACACCAAGGACGGCGCCCTGTGGTTCCGCTCCACCGATCTGGGCGACGACAAGGACCGCGTCCTGATCAAGTCCGACGGCGAGTACACCTACTTCGCCTCCGACGTCGCCTATCACTGGGATAAGTTCCAGCGCGTCGATCACGTCATCGACATCTGGGGCGCCGACCACCACGGTTACATCGAGCGCGTACGCTGCGTCTGCGACGCTCTGGGTTACCCCGGCAAGTTTGAGGTTCTGCTGGGCCAGCTCGTCAACCTGCTGCGTAACGGCAAGCCCGTCCGTATGTCCAAGCGCAAGGGCACCATGGTGACCCTGCAGGAGCTCGTCGACGAGGTCGGCTCCGATGCCGCTCGCTACACGCTCATCTCCAAGAGCTCCAACCAGATGGTCGACTTCGACATCGAGGCCGTTAAGAAGCGCGACAACTCCAACCCGGTCTATTACGTGCAGTATGCTCACGCCCGCGTGTGCTCCATCCTGCGCCGTGCCGCCGACGTTACCGCCGAGCAGGCCGACGAGATGGGCATGAAGGCCGTTGCCGCCAAGGCCATCGGTGAGAACGTCGATTACTCGCTGCTGACCGACCCGACCGAGCTCGCCCTTTCGCGCAAGCTCAACGAGCTCACCGACCTGATCGCCAGCTGTGCTCGCGATCGCGCTCCGTTCCGTCTGACCCACTTTGCCGAGGAGCTCGCCGGCGACTTCCACAGCTTCTACGCTGCCTGCCAGGTTCTGCCGAGCGAGGGCCGTCCCGTCGACCCCGAGCTTTCGCGCGCCCGTCTGGCAGCTTGCGACGCTGTCCGCGTGACGCTCGCCCTGGTGCTTACCCTCGTTGGCGTTTCCGCGCCCGAGCAGATGTAATCTGCGGGTCATTTGACCGTGTAGGTTTGGTTTAACTGAGCCCTATAAGCCCGATCTCCTACGGAGGTCGGGCTTTTTTCGCAAACGCCGACGTATTGATGAATTTGGAACTGCTGGAAATACGAAACTATGCCAGTTTACTACGATGAATTGAGGAATTCTAACCACGCCGGCGTTTTGCTAAAAAGTGCAAGGCATCTACCTGCGGTTTTAGTTCAACAAGTTTCGGAGTGGTCGCGGTTGAGCGATTCATCGTAGTAAACCGCCATAGTTTTGGCGGAGGCAGTCAGATTTGTGGGTGGCAAACAAAGAGTGTCCCTTTTGACTAGTCGTTTAAGAACGTCCCCAATGACTAAGTTGCAGGTGGCGGCGGTTGTGTTACACTAACGCTGCGTAGTTGACGCAATCATCTCGATACAGATCAATGATGTCCGTCGTTTTGAACGGAACTAGACTGTTTAGCCGCCCTGAAGGTTTATGCAGGGAGCATGTGATCACAGGGCTTGAAAAGAAAGTTGAGCAAACACTGTGTCTGATCAACAGCAAGAAAACGAAATAACGACGACGCAAGCCGCTCCCGCTGCACCGGTTGCGTCGGACCAGGTCGCGGCGCCCGCGCAAGCCTCGGCTCCCGAGACGCCTAAGGCTGCTTCGACGCCTGCGCCTGCAACTGGTGAGGAGGCTGCTCCGGCAAAGCCCAAGCTCGCGCGCCGCACGGCCAAGCCTGCCGCTGACGGCGAGGAGGTCACCAAGCCCAAGCGCCGTACCACGCGCACGACGCGCGCCAAGCGCACCGTTGCAGCTGACTCCTCGGCGCCGATTTCCGATGAGGTCGCGCAGGCACGTGCGTTGGCGCAGATTAGCGAGGCTCAGGTGGTGCGCGCCCGCCGTCGTGCTGCCGAGCGCGAGGCCGCGGCTCTGACCGAGCTTGCAGCTCCGTCTGTGCCCGAGACGCCTGCCGCCATCGAGACCCCTGCCGCCGACCTGCCGACCGAGAAGCCGGCACCGCGCACACGCCGCCGCACGGCTGCTAAGGCCGAGCAAGTTGCGGAACAGGTAGCCCCCGAGCTCACTGAGGCTTCGGTCCGTTCCGCGGCAGGGGAGGGCACATTGCCTGTTGAGCCCGCTGCGCCTGTCGAGGCCAACGAAGTTCCCGTTGTCGATCCGGCTTTGCGCCCGCACCGTCGCGGTCGCAAGCCCAAGGCCTTTGTCGAGGCAGAGAAGGCCGCAGCCGCAGCCGCCGCCGCTCGGGATGCTGCGGCGACCGCCGAGTCTGCAACCGCTGCCGATGCACCCGTCCAGGATGCTACGACTTCCGAGGCCGCTCCCGCCGATGCCGAGCCCGCCGACGTCCGTCCCGGTCGCAGCCGTCGTACTGCTGCTAAGCGCACGTCCAAGGCCAAGGCTGCCAAGAAGGGTGCGTCCGAGGATTCTGCCGAGACGACCGCCGATGCGTCGACTGATGTCGCCAAGGCCCAGGACGTCGAACAGCCTGCGTCCGAGAAGCCCAAGCGCGGTCGTAAGAAGTCCGTTAAGGCCAAGGCGTCCGAGCAGCAGGATGTCGAAGCGCAGGTTGATTCTGGCGCCGAGGCCAATGACGCCGCCGCGGCCAATGTTGGCACCGCCGCAACCGATGGTGCCGCCCCCGCTGAGGGCGAAGACGGCACTCGTCCCAACCGTCGCCAGCACAAGCGCAACGACGAGCGCAACGAGCGTAAGGACGACCGCAACAACGACCGTCGCAACCGCCAGCGCGATCGCAAACAGCGCAACAAGGAGCGTAATGCCGCTCCCACCGAGCCCACGCTTTCGCGCGAGGAACTCGCGGCCATGAAGGTCGCTGAGCTGCGCGAGAAGGCTAAGGAGTTCGAGATCGAGACGACCGGCAAGAAGAAGGCCGAGCTCGTCGAGGAAATCTACGTCACCGCTGCGAAGGCCGAGGGCTTCCGCGACATCAAGGGCATTCTGCAGATTCGCCCGGACAGCTCCGGCATCATCCACGCCCATGGCTACATGAAGTCCAACGACGACGCCTTCGTGCCCGCCTACCTCATCCGCTCCGCGCGCCTGCGCACGGGCGACGTCATCGAGGGCTCGCTGCGTCCTTCGCGCGGCGGCGACAAGCGCGCCGGCCTCGCCAAAATCACGACCGTCAACGGTCTGGACCCCGAGCAGATTCGCAACCGTCCCAAGTTCGGCGACCTCACCCCGGTCTATCCCAACGAGCCGCTGCGCATGGAGCACGGCAAGGACTCTATTACCGGCCGCGCCATCGACATCGTGTCACCGATTGGCAAGGGCCAGCGCGGCCTGATCGTGTCCCCGCCCAAGGCCGGCAAGACCACGATCCTCAAGAAGATCTGCCAGTCTATCTCGATTAACAACCCCGAGGTGCACCTCATCTGCCTGCTCGTCGACGAGCGCCCCGAAGAGGTCACCGATATGCAGCGTTCCATCAAGGGCGAGGTTGTGGCGTCGACCTTCGATATGCCTGCCGACAACCACACCCGCGTGGCAGAGCTCGTCATCGAGCGCGCCAAGCGCATCGTAGAGCTGGGTGGCGACGTCGTGGTGGTGCTCGACTCCATCACGCGCCTCGCCCGCGCCTACAACTTGGCGGCGCCCGCCTCGGGCCGCATCCTTTCGGGCGGCGTCGATTCGGCGGCCCTATATCCGCCCAAGCGCTTCCTGGGTGCAGCCCGCAATATCGAGAACGGTGGCTCGCTTACCATCCTGGCCTCTGCCCTCATCGACACCGGTTCCAAGATGGACGAAGTCATCTTTGAGGAGTTCAAGGGCACCGGCAACATGGAGCTTAAGCTCGACCGCGACCTGGCCGACCGCCGCATCTTCCCGGCTATCGACCCCGTTGCCTCCGGTACGCGTAACGAGGACCTGTTGGTCGACGAGCAGATGCGTCCGTTTGTCTTTGGTCTGCGTCGCATTCTTGCCGGCATGAACAACACCGAGCGCGCAGCCGCATCGTTTATCAAGGGTCTTAAGGGCACCAACACCAACCAGGAGTTCCTGGTGCGTTCGGCCAAAAAACACAGCGACTACGAGCAGACGTTCTAGGTTGTCATCCACGCGCAGCGATAGTCATCAATGCGATAAAGGGTCGGGGCTTTGAGCCTCGGCCCTTTTCCATAGCGCCGCTCCGCGCTTATTTTTGACCGTAAGACCGACGAGCAGCAGGTTTCCCGTTTCAATCCGACATCGTCACTTGCAATCGACAGGACGGTTTCGCATAATAACTTTTAAGCTTCGCGACGGAAAACGCAGATGAAACGAACCATATACCGTTGCTTTGGGGCATAGCCCCGCTTCATCTTCTCTCGCGCAGCCAACTGAATGATGCGATTTGGGTGCTGGAAGATGGGGAGAGCTCATGGCTTCTTCTGATGCAACACAACGAGCAGTCCTTGCCGGACTTTCGTGCGGGATCGGCCTTGCCGCTCCCGTGGTTATGTATGCCGCGACGCTGCCGTTTTCGTCGGTGAACGAGACGGTCGTGGCGGGTGCAGTTCCCTTCGCCGTGGGCGCGGTGGCGGGCGTGGGTATCTATGCCGCCTCGCTGGGTATCTCCGAGTATCGTGCGCAGCGTGAAGAGCGTCTGTTCCAGCCCGATGCCATGGGCGGTGCCGCCAATCTCAATCAGCATCAAAGCGAGTTCAAGACCGCCTCGATTCCAGCTCAGCAGCAGGATGCGATTCCGTACGCTGCGGCTTCTGCTTCTCAGGCTCAGTCGGAGCAGTCTACCTCGGCATTCCTTTCCGGCCTGACTGGTGCGTTCCAGCGCCGTCATGCCGATGATGGTGTCCCTACCATCGCTCGAGCCGCAGATGCCATGGACGAGGCCGAGGCTTGGTCCATGATCGACAGTATGCTCGACGACGATTCGCCGGTGAGCTGCGACCCTGCGCGCTCGCGCGACGTCTATCAAGTCGCCATCGACGAGCTCACCAACGGCGGGCAGACCGGCTCCTTCAATCGCGACGACATCGCCGCCGCGGCACGCGCCGTGTCTGGCTCCCAGGCCGCCCCTGCGGGCAGCACGGCGGCTTTTGTGGCACTCGTTGCCAACGCGGCAGCCAATAACGCCTGCAGCGCCACCTCGGCGGACGTGAACGCTTCTGCCGATAATTCGTACGTTGATGAAGCCATGACCGCGGACGAGGAGGCCGTTGCCGCCCGCCGCGCCGCCGAAAGCTCGCTTTGGGGCGCTCCTGCCCAGCAACAGGCGGCTGAGGCTGCGCCGTACAACGCAAACCTCGCCAGCATGCCTATCATTTTCGGTGCCGCGGACATCGATCTCGATGACCTCGATGAGCCTGCAGCCATCACCGCATCGATTGATGCCCAAGATCGCATCGACACCGGCGACCTTCCGGATGCCTCGCTCGAGGTTGATGTCCCCATGGCCGATTACTCGGGCCACGAGGACATGTGGGCCGCTGCCACCGCGATTCTGGACGAGATCGACGAGCCTGCTCCTGTTGCAGCTCCCGCTCCCGTCGCTGCCCCTCAGCCTGCTGCACCCGCCTATGTCGGCCGTCACAGCGCTGTGTTCCCCGAGGATACCGCCCGTATCTCGCGCGAGGGCATCGAGCGAGCCGAGGCTATTGCCGCCGGCATTATGGAAAATCGTCGTCACGAGCGCGTCAATCAGATCCTCGAGGAAGAGATCGAGCGCCTGCAGTCCTCTACCGCCAAGCGTACGGGCCGTGCCTATCTGAGCGTTATCGAGGGCGGTACCGCCAGCTTCGCGCCGCTCCGCGCGGAGGCATAACTTCTGCATGGTTAAGATCAATCGAAAATGGGCGGTCGTAACCTGCCTGATGGCGCTCTTGATCTGGGGCAATTCGCTGGTTCCCGGCTCGGGGTCGGGCTCACTGAGCCTAACGGTCATGGAAGCTATCCGCGGTTTCCTGCACGGCGTGGGACTTCCATATGAATGGGTGACCAACTTTGTTGTTCGTAAGTGCGCGCATTTTACCGAGTATTTGGTGCTCGGCATCCTGGCAACGCACGCCTTTGATTTTGAGGGCCGACGCACCTTTGACGTGCTGCTGCCCACGGCAGTGTTCCTGCTGCTGATTCCCTCGATCGACGAGACGATTCAGCTCTTTGTGCCGGGACGCGCCGGCATGATCACCGATGTGATGATCGACTGCTGTGGAGCGGCAACGGGCGTTGTGCTCCGATATCTCTTACGGTCGCTGATGTGCGCCAAAAAGGCCGCCTAAGGACGCATTGTTTGGTCCTAGGCGGCCTTTTTTATTGGAGGGCTTATATGAGGTGTGGCGGCGTCGTTCCATAGGTCGGATTTGCCGGGTGCGCCACGCCCTGTAGGTGCGTCTGTTACTGAAGCGCCTGTGCGCCTAGGGCCAGGCAGCCCATGATGCCCTGCTTGCCCTCGAGGCTGTTGTTGACGATGTAGGTATCGATGTCGTTGACCTCGGGCGTGACGATATAGCCGTTGAGCATCTCGGCGCACTTCTTGCGCGCGAGCGGCACGATGGGGGTGTGGTCGGCCACGCCGCCGCCGATGACGATCTTCTGCGGCGCATAGCACAGGATGAAGGTCATGAGCGCCTGCGCCAGATAGCCGGCGAGCAGATCCATGGCCTCCGGGTCATCGGCCATGTCTCCGGCGCTCTTGCCATCCCAGCGCCTTTTAACGCCGGGGCCGGCGATGAGGCCCTCGAGGCAGTTGTCGTGGAAGGGGCAGGCGCTGTGCGCGCCAATGGTGTCGCGCGGGTCGCGCGTGACCAGGACGTGACCGGCCTCGGGATGCATCATGCCGTGCACGAGCTTACCGCCCGAGAGCACGCCAGCGCCCACGCCGGTACCGATGGTCAGATACACCACGTCAGTGAGGCCCTGGGCGCAACCAAAGGTGACCTCGCCCAGGCAGGCGACGTTGACGTCGGTGTCGTAGCCGCAGGGAATATTGAGCTCGTTTTGGATGGTGCCCAGCAGGTCAAAGTAGCGCCATGCCGTTTTGGGCGTCTCCAGGATCTTGCCGTATTGGGGCGAGGCGGGGTTGACTGCGGTGGGGCCAAAGGCGCCGATGCCCAGCGCGGCGATGCCCTTGTTCGCAAACCATGCGTTGACGGCCTCGACGGTCTCCTGCGGGGTCGTGGTCGCGATCTGCTCGCACTCCAGGACCATACCGTCTGCATAGCCCGTGGCGCAGACCATCTTGGTGCCGCCGGCCTCGAGCGCTCCGATAAGCTGCTCTGCCATAGTATTCCTCTCTGGGACGAGTTGCTCCGTGACTAAAGTATAGCGCTCAAAAAAATAAATGAGGTCGCTATAAAAAGAAACCTCGTGGCCCAACGGGTTCACGAGGTTTCTTTAGTGCCTTTAGTTACTGACCGTCCTTACCCGCGCGGTTCGATTTTATCACGCAGAGACTTGAGGTTCTCCAGTGCGGCGTTAAGCGTCTCGTCTCGTTTGGCAAAGTGGAAACGAATCAGATGGTTGACGGGCTCGCGGAAGAAGCTTGAGCCGGGCACGGCGCCCACGCCCACCTTGGAGGCCAAATCCTCGCAGAAGTCGAGGTCGCTGTTATAGCCAAACTCCGAGATATCCATCATCACGTAGTAGGCGCCCTGCGGCACGTTGTGCGTGAGTCCGATGCTGTCGAGTCCCTGACAGAATAGGTCGCGCTTGGCGGTGTAGAGGTCGAGGACCTCCTGGTAATAGCTGTCGTCGAAGTTGAGGGCGGTGACGACGGCCTCTTGCAGGGGAGCGGCGGCGCCCACGGTGAGGAAGTCGTGAACCTTTTTGATGCGCTCGGTGATTTCGGCAGGAGCGATGGTGTAGCCCAGGCGCCAGCCGGTGATGGAGTAGGTCTTGGATAGCGAGCTGCAGCTGATGGTGCGCTCAAACATGCCGGGCAGCGTGGCCATGTACACGTGCTCGTGGGGCGCGTAGACGATGTGCTCGTACACCTCGTCGGTGATGCAGTAGGCGTCATACTTTTTGCACAGGTCGGCGATAAGGGTGAGCTCCTCGCGGGTAAAGACCTTGCCGCAGGGGTTGGACGGGTTGCATAGAACGATCGCCTTGGGATCGTTGTCGCGGAAGGCCGCCTCCAGGACCTCACGGTCAAAGTCAAAGGTGGGCGGGTTGAGCGGCACGTAGATAGGCTCCGCACCCGAAAGGATCGTGTCGGCGCCGTAGTTCTCGTAGAATGGCGAGAAGATGACGACCTTGTCGCCGGGGTTCGTGACCGTCATCATGGCGGCCATCATGGCCTCGGTGGAGCCGCAGGTGACCACGATGTTCTCGTTGGGGTTGATCGGCATGCCCATAAAGTGCTCCTGCTTGGCGGCAAGCGCCTCGCGCATGGCCTGGGAGCCCCAGGTGATGGAGTACTGGTGGTAAAGCGGCTTGGGGTCGGTGGCAATGGTGCTGAGGCTATCGAGCAGCTGCGCCGGGGGATCGAAATCGGGGAAGCCCTGCGACAGGTTGACGGCACCATACTTGTTGGAGATGCGCGTCATGCGGCGGATGACCGAATCGGTAAACGCCGCCGTGCGGTTGGAGAGTTCTTTCATGCCTATCCTTTCGAGCATTGGGTGGAGCAAGTTTACTCCTATGGAACCGGTGGGATTTGCTCGAAACGGGCTCGAAAAACTCTTTTCAAAATTCTTGAAAATTGGGGCTTGCATCGCGTGGCGTTCCTTGCAATAATAGTCGAGCGCGAAGCGCACAGGACACGGTGGGTGTAGCTCAGTTGGCTAGAGCGACGGGTTGTGGTCCCGTAGGTCGAGGGTTCGAGTCCCTTTACCCACCCCAGTTCTTGCTTCGTGTCGATATCGGGTCGTTAGCTCAGTTGGTAGAGCAGTTGACTTTTAATCAATTGGTCGCAGGTTCGAATCCT
>CABUVC010000041.1 GCA_902494855.1 uncultured Collinsella sp. | reverse complement strand
GGCGCGCCCGGCGCGGGCAAGCTCGACGCCGCGTGGGCGCTCGCCCAAGCCTTCCTGTGCGAGCAGGATGGCTGCGGCTCATGCGATAGCTGCGTGCGCGTCGCCCGCCATACGCACCCCGACGTGCACTATTACACGCCCGAGAGCGCCACGGGTTACCTCATCGCCCAGACCCGCGAGCTGCTCGATGACGTGCCACTGGCGCCCATCCGTGCCAAGGCCAAGGTCTACATCATCGACCGTGCCGAGCAACTGCGTGCCAACACCGCCAACGCACTGCTCAAAACGCTCGAGGAGCCGCCCGAGGGCGTTATGTTTATCTTGCTGGGCACCTCGGCCGACGTGATGCTGCCCACTATCGTGAGTCGTTGCCAGTGCGTGCCGTTTCGGCTGGTATCGCCCGCCGTCGCCGCGCAGGCCGTGAGCCGCGCCACCGGTCAGGATATCGCGCGTTGTCGCATGGCCGTCGCCGTGGCGGGAAGCCCCACGCGTGGCATCGAGTTTCTTAAGAGCGCCGAGCGCCAGGACGCCCGCCGTCAGATGGTCCGTGCCATCGACTCACTCATTGCCGCCGACGAGGCCGACGTGCTCAGTCGCGCCAAGTCGCTCATCGTCGCCGTCAAGGCGCCGCTTGCCGAGGTCAAGTCCACGCAGGAAAAGGTACTCGAGCAAAACGCCGACTACCTGTCGCGTGGAGCATTGAAGCAGCTTGAGGACCGCAACAAGCGCGAACTCAACGCGCGCGAGCGTTCGGGTATCATGGAAGCGCTGGCGAGCGCGCGGACGCTCATGCGCGACGTGCTGCTGACACTTCAGGACGAGGCAGCCGACGTGGTGAACGAGGATGTGCGCGACACGATCGGTCGGCTTGCCGCCGCGACCAATGTTGCGGGTGCCACCCAGGCGCTCGAGGCGGTCGCGACCGCCGAGCGCAACATCGCCAGAAACGTTACTCCCCAGCTGGCCATCGAGGTCATGCTGTTCGATATCAGGAAGGCACTGAAATGCCGTTAGTCGTACCCGTTAAGTTTACCTACGCCTCGCGCGACCTGTGGTTTGACCCGCAGGACCTGGATATCCTCGAGGCCGATTATGCCATTTGCTCCACCGAGCGCGGAACCGAGATCGGCTTGGTTACGGCCGATCCCTTCGAGGTGCCGCAAGACGAGATCGGTCAGCCGCTCAAGCCCGTGCTGCGCGTGGCGAGCGACATTGACCTGCAGCTTGCCGACGATCTTGCCATCCAGGGCGACGAGGCCATGGTCGATTTCCGCCGTCTGGTCAAAGAACTCGACCTCGAGATGAAGCCGGTCGGCGTCGAGTACCTGTTTGGCGGCGAGAAGGCCGTGTTCTACTTTGCGGCCGAGGAGCGCGTCGATTTTCGTCAGCTCGTCAAGGATCTGTCCTCGACGCTGCACATTCGCGTCGACATGCGCCAGATCGGCGTGCGCGACGAGACTCGCCTGGTGGGCGGCTATGCCCAGTGCGGCCAGGAGCTCTGCTGCACGCGCTTTGGCGGACAGTTTGAGCCCGTCTCGATCCGCATGGCAAAAGAGCAGGACCTGCCGCTCAATTCCTCCAAGATCAGCGGCGTTTGCGGCCGCCTGATGTGCTGCCTGCGCTATGAGTTCGAAGCGTACAAGGACTTTAAGAGCCGTGCGCCCAAAAAGAAGACGCTCATCGATACGCCGCTCGGCAAGGCGCGTATTCAGGAATATGACACGCCGCGTGAGCAGCTGGTGCTGCGCCTGGAGAACGGCAAGGTCTTTAAGGTCAACCTGGCCGATATGACCTGCTCGGAGGGCTGCAAGAAGAAGGCTGCCGAGCAAGGCTGCAATTGCCGCCCCGACTGCGTGACGCGCGACGTGCTCGAGCGCATCGAGTCGCCCGAGATGCGCCTGGCGCTCATGGAGCTCGACCGCGAGAACGGCGTCGACGTGGGCGATGGCCTGTCGAGCACCGACCGTCTGGCCGGTACGTCGATGCCCAAGCGCCGTCGTCGCGATGCCGATTCCGATGCTCGCGCCGGTCAGGGGCAGGGCGAGGGCCGTGGCCGCGGAAAGGGCCGTGGCAATGCCGCAACGCCTGAGGCCGAGGAGGCCGCCGGTGGCCGTCGTCGTCGCAAGCGCGCGGGCTCGGGCGATGTCGGCGAGGCTGCAGCTGCAGGCAAGAACGCCTCCCGCGAGCGCGAGGTTCAGCAGCCCCAGCAGCAGAATCGCGGCGGTGGTATGAACCCCACGCGTCGCCGCCGCCGTCACCTGTCGAGCGAGGAGCGCGAGGATGCCTTCCGCGCCGCAGCTGCTCGCGAGGCCGGTGCCGCTTCCAAGGGTCCCTCGGGTTCCGATGCGCCTGCCGACAAGGGCGGCAAGTCACGTGGCGAGGATGAGCGCGCGCCGCGTCCGCGCCGTCGCCATTCCTCGGGCACGCAACAGAAGCCCTCAGTGCCCTCCGTTGCCGATCAGGTCTCGGATGGTGAGGTCAAGGTCACGCGCCGTCGTCCCGGAGATGGCGGGGGAGCGGCTGCCAAGGCTTCGCGTGGCGCCGCTCGCGACGAGCGCGAGCCGCGCGAGGATCGCGGTGGCGAGGGCTCGGCCGACCAGGGTCAAAAGCGCCGTCGTCGTCGCCGTTCCCGCAAGCCGCGCCAGGATGGTGGCGAGGGCTCGACCCCGTCTTCGGCCGCACCACAACCGCCCGCCGGCGAATAACGCCCGCGAGCGGATTTAACCCGCCTTACCCCAATCGCGTCGGGGTACCATAGCGCTGAATCAACAACCCTCCCTGCGACCGAACGTAGGGAGGGTTGTGTCTTGAAGAGCCATCTGAAAATATTGAGCCGTCTGCAGGCTGCCGGCGCCCTACCGTTTGCGGACGAATTGCTGCCGTTTGCCGAGCGGGCGGCACGCGAGGCACTCGAGGCATTGTCGCCAACACGATGTGCCGGCTGCGAGCGCGCCGGTGCGCTTATTTGCCAAGACTGCCTGGCCGCGCTCACGCTCATCGACCCACGTCATAGCTGCACCCGATGCGGCGCCCCGTTTGGGGATTTGCTGTGCACTGAGTGTTCGGTCGAGGGCACGTCCTCGGCAATGGCGGAGGCGCTCGACCGCTGCCTGGCGTGCTCCGTCTATGCGCATCCGCTGCCGCGCATCATTAAAGCGTACAAGGACGCGGGCGAGCGACGCCTGGCGCCGTATCTGGCGGAGCTGCTCTACGACACCGCCCTGCATGCCCAGGTCGTAGCGCCCGATCGCTTAGGAGGTGTGCTGTCCGGTGCGGATGCGGTGGTGTTTGTGCCTGCGACGGCGGCAGCGTTTCGGCGGCGCGGTTTTGATCATATGGAGGCCATTGCGCGCCCATTTTGCGAGCTGTCGGGTGTTCCTCTGCTCGATGCCCTCGTCAAGTACGGGCATGGCGACCAGCGCGAACTCGGTCGTGAGGAGCGTCGCGAGCGTGCCCAAGGCATGTACGAGACGGTTGAGGACGTGTACGGCCGCCGCCTACTGCTTATCGATGACGTTATCACCACGGGCGCGACCATGGCAGCAGCCTCGGCGGAGCTCAAGCGTGCCGGCGCTGCGGCAGTCGATGGCCTTGCTATCGCACGTGTTTGGTAGGGGTGATTCATGTGGCGGTAACAATCAGGCAATGCAACAAGCCGACAAAAGAGCAGCTAGCGGCTTCCGTGATCCTGACGGGCGCCTCGGCACTGCGCATGATGCGAGCCGAGCGCCGGCAGATGGGCTACATCGGCTGGAAGGACCTTGAGCCCGATGAGGAGCGCCGCGTGCTGTGTACGTCATCGCCTTCGACCGAGGATATCTATCTTCCCGACCTGGTGCGAATTGGAGCCAAAAGCGGCGAGGTGCAAGAAGATCTGTGCTTGCTGGTGGGATCTGCGGCGCAGCGCCGCCGCATTCCTGGCGTGGGCTGGTCCGTGTGTTCCGGGTTACCTGCCGGCTCGATTCTAGAGGTAGAACCGGGGGTGTACAGCCTATCTCCCGAGGCCCTTTGTGTTGCCGTCGCCCGCGAGGTCGGCTGTATCCAGGCGTTTGCCCTGGCCCAGGAACTGTGTTCCAAGATTTCACTGAGCGATCGCGGGAAGTATCTGCCTCCCTACAGCTCACCCACCGTGAACAGGCTTGCAAAGGATAAGGATCAACCGCCAGATGTGGGCTACTTTGAAGTCGAGCCGGTGCTGACGCCCGATCGCCTGGCAGATTACCTTGCCGCATGCAAGGGGAGTGCCGCTAAACAGCTGCTGCGCCTGTGCCCCTACCTGTCAGAAAACCTGCGCTCGCCCATGGAGTGCATCATGCTCGCTCTGTTTTCGCTTCCGTTTTCCTATGGTGGGTTTGCCTGCGGTCCTTTTAAGACCGACTACAAGATCGAGTTCGATGACCGCGCGCAGGCAATCTCGGGGATGCCGCATGCAGTTTGCGATGCGTATCAGGAAGCAGCCCGGTTTGACCTTGAATACAACGGTGAGCTGGGCCATTCCTCCCGGAGGGGACGTATCCATGATGAAAAACGCAACACGGGCTTGATTACTATGGGAATCGAGGTCGCGACGGTCAACAACGAAATGCTCTGCGACATGGAAGCGATGGAAGCGCTCGCATGGCGCATCCACCAGCGTATGCGAAAGCGGTACCGGAATCGTGTCGATGCCCGCAGGAAGAAGCAAGAGGCGTTGCTTAACGCGCTGCGGACGTGTTTTGGGCTTAAGCCGGTCTAATTCACGTCGAAAATAGGGGGTTAATCATATGCCCTGGCCAAAATATGGCAAATATGAGTACTGTTACTAAATCAGTAACAGCAAAATCAAGGAATTTAGGACTCGGGGGCGTCATAAAGTAAGAAGATAATAAACAAATGTAGAATAACTAAGCATCAGGTTGGCGACACTGAGCGCATAATCTGTCCGAGAGGCCAAAATTGCCTGTTACTAAATTGGTGACAGTACTCATATTTGCCATTTTTTGGCCACAGCACCCTAGGAAGGGTGCCCCGGAGCTCCCCATAGGGGGAGCTCCGGGCTTCACAGGGGCACGAATAGCCCACTCCGACCTGCGAAATCTGTACTCGCGATGCGAATGACGCCCCTAACCTTAAACTTTAGCTTGAACTTAGCTATAATGCGCTACGTTCCTGCCAGGCTGTGGTTGCGGACGGACGAAATGTCCATCCTAGTCCAAGACAGACGCGGTCAAAGGGATCCACGTAAGCGACCGCGTGCGCGCGGCGCGATCATGGCGCGTCCTAGATGTAAGCCGCACCGTCCGTTCTACTTTCTTTGGGGCAATACCGCCTCGCGGGCGAGCGGGTCAGTCGTGAAGGTGGCTGCGGCCTCCCGAGCAAACACCCCGGTGCGCAAGTGTGGGGTCAAATACCAGGTCAGCTGGTGGGAACAATCTGATATTCCGCGCAACGCACGGATCGTATACGACACAGAAGGCAGGGTAGTGGACATGGTGAGGGGCAGCTTGATGCACGCGGCTCGGTTAGGTGCTGGGACCGCAGCGGTCATCGCCGTTTTGGGCCTGAGCGGATGCGCGTTCAACCCGCTGTCTACGTTCACGACTCCCACGATCGACCAGATCGAGTACGAGACCGTCACGCCCACGGTGTCGGATGATGCCCTGGTCACTCCCGGTACCCTGACGGTTGCCCTCGATACCTCCGATGCGCCGCAGGCCATGCAGGGCGCTGACGGCGAGCTCACGGGGTATGCAGTCGACGCTGCCCGCGCCCTCGCAAGCCGCATGGGCCTTAAGGTCGCCTTTGTCGATGCGTCCTCGGCAGGTTCCGCGCTCGGTGACAAAAAGGCTGATATCTTTATCGGCGAGATCAACTCTACGGACGGGGACGTTAGCTCGCTCGGCACCTGCCTGTACGATGCCGCTTCCGTGTTCGGTAAAACCAGCGATGGTGGGTCGCTGAGCGTTTCCACCGATACCCTTAACACGTCTACTCTGGGTATCCAGATGTCCTCGGCCTCGCAGGAGGCGCTTGCTAAGCAGAGCATCACCGCCAACCAAAAGACTTACTCCAACATCAACGAGTGCTTTGAGGCGCTCGAGTCCGGCGAGGTCGACTATGTGATCTGCGACTCCACGGCTGGCGGTTACCTTGCGCGACTGATGAGCGAGATCTCCTATGTCGGTGCGCTCGAGGCGCCCTCGACGCTTGGTGTTGCAGGCCTTTCGTCCAATGACGAACTGTGTCGTGCCGTGAGCGATGCCCTCGACGGTATTACGGCCGACGGCACGCTCGAGGCGGTCCACTGCGTCTGGTACGGCACGATGCCCTACGACCTCACCACTAAGACGGTTTCGGGCGCTAACGTGCAGCCGGGCGACTCTGAGTCCAGCGAGACCACATCCTCCGGCAGCGAGTCCTCCGATTCCAACAATGAGACCGCATCCTCCGAAGACAAATCGTCCAGCCAGGAAGACACCATCACCGACGACGACATTAACAAGCTTAATAGCTAGTTATTGCTAGGGGTGGCGTCTCCTATGCGCTAGGAGAGATGCCTCTTCACGGTTTCAACACGCACTGCCGGGCTTCCCCAATAGGGGAGCCCGGCTTTTTCATCTCTATAAAACCAGCAGGTCAAAGCCAATTTTCGGGACCAAATACAAAGTCGCCGGCTCCCTCCTATAGCGCACTTTGCCACAGAAAAGTGCGAGACTTCGGTATGCGGTACCAAGCAATCGTTATTCGGGTCTTTAGGAATCCGCGTGATTAAATGCACGGCAATGGGTACATAGCCAGTACAGTAAGTCCCCGAGGCAGATTGGAGCCACGTATGGATATCAAGGTTTCTGGACGCAAGACGACGGTAACCGATGCTCTGCGTGCGCATGTGGATGAGAAGATCGGCGAGGCGCTCAAGGTTTTCGATATCGAGCCCATGACGGTCGACGTTGTACTTCGCTATGAGAAGAACCCCTCGAACCCCAACCCGGCAATCGTCGAGGTTACGGTTCGCGCCCGCGGTTCGGTGATTCGCGTTGCCGAGCACGGTGCAGATATGTACGCCGCCATCGACCTCTCCGCCGATAAGGTCACCCGCCAGCTGCGTAAGTTCAAGACCAAGGTCGTGGACAACCGCCAGGGCGGTGCCAGCGCCGCGGATGTCGCGCCGGTCGAGCGCGTCGAGGATCTGGCCGACCTGCTGCTGCCCGAGGAGGAGGACGACCTGCTCGTCCGCGAGAAGGTTATCGACGTCACCCCGATGACTGAGGAGCAGGCGCTGGTTCAGACCGATCTGCTGGGCCACGACTTCTACGTGTTCGAGAACGCGACGACCGGTCTCATCAATGTGGTGTATCACCGTAAGAATGGTGGATATGGCATCATCAAGCCCCGCATCGAAACACTTGACGAGTAAAATACGTTAACTTGCATGAGTTAACGGCCGGCGGTCATCCCATGCGGATGGCCGCCTTTTTTACGTAAGGAGTCGCTTTGATGGACAAGGCCGTATCCGCCGGTCATTCGGACCGTTGCCGCATCGTTGTCGATACCTGCTGCGACTTTAGCCCCGAGGTCGCCGCGAACCTCGATGTCGATATCTTGGGTTTCCCCTTCATTATCGATGGCGAGGAGCGCACGGATGACATCTGGTCGAGCATCACACCCAAGGAGTTCTACGACCGCATGCGCGCCGGTGCCCGCGTGTCCACCTCGGCTGTGTCGCTCGGTCGCTATATCGAGTTCTTTACCGAGTGCGCCAAAGAGGGTACGCCCACGGTCTACCTGTGCTTTACCTCGGCGCTGTCGTCGAGCTACAACTCCGCGTGTCAGGCGGCAGATGCCGTGCGCGCCGAGTATCCCAACTTTGAGCTGTACGTGGTCGACAACGCTCTGCCCTGTGCGACCGGCGAGCTCTTGGCGCTTGAGGCCGTGCGCCAGCGCTCGGCGGGATTGACCGCTAAGCAGCTGGTCGACTGGGCAAACGAGGCCAAGACCTACGTGCACGGCTACTTTACGCTCGAGAGCTTTGACGCGCTGGCTGCCGGCGGCCGCATTCCGCCCGCGGCGGCACAGCTCACGGCAAAGCTCGACGTCAAACCCGAGCTGTCCTACGACCTGGCCGGCTCGCTGTCGCTGATCGGCGTCAACCGCGGTCGCAAGAAGGCGCTCAAGTCCATCCTCAAGTCGTTCCGCGAGAACTACGTGCCCGACCGCACCATGCCCATCGCCATCATGACGGCTGATGCCGATAAGGACGGCGACTGGCTCGAGGCCGCCATCCGTAAGGAGGAGGGCTGCGCCGACGTCACGATCATTCGAAGCTCCGTGGGCCCCACCATCGGCTCGCACGTGGGTCCCGGCATGGTGGCCTGCGCGTTTTGGGGTAAGAACCGCGCCGACAAGGCGTCTCTTTCCGACCGCATCGCCCGCCGGGTGCGCGGCCAGTAGGCAAGAAACGCGTCCGTAATCGCCCTCGACTCACAGCCCAAACGCTGGCACCGAGTATTCAACCTGGTAATAACGCCCAACCCAAAAGGAAAGGTTTCATGGCAAACAAGCTCTCTGTCGCATTTATCGGCACCGGAATTATGGGTGCCCCCATCGCCGGCCACATTCTGGACGCCGGCTATCCCGTCACGGTCAACAATCGCACCAAGTCCAAGGCCGCAGCGCTCGTTGAGCGCGGTGCCGTCTGGGCCGATACGCCGGCAGATGCCGCGGCGAACGCCGACGTCGTCTTTACCATGGTGGGTTATCCCTCCGAGGTCGAGGAGCTCTACCTGGCGGGCGACGGCCTGCTCGCGTGCACTAAGCCCGGTGCGGTCCTGATCGACCTCACCACGAGCGCGCCCGAGCTGGCACGCGACATTGCCGAGGCCGCCCAGGTCACGGGCCGCATGGCGTTTGACTGCCCCGTCACCGGCGGCGAGTCGGGTGCTATCGCCGGCACGCTTACGGCTATCGTGGGTGCCACCGAGAACGACATTGCCCCGGTCCGCGACATCCTTTCCACCTTTGCGGCAAACATCTGCTGCTTCGACGGCGCCGGCAAGGGCCAGGCTGCCAAGCTCGCCAACCAGGTGTCGCTGGGCGCCTGCATGGTCGGCATGGCAGACGCCATGGCATTTGCCGAGCTGAGCGGCCTTGACCTGGAGAAGACCCGCCAGATGATTCTGGGCGGCACCGGTAAGTCCGGCGCCATGGAGAGCCTGGCACCCAAGGCGCTCGACGGCGACTACAAGCCCGGCTTTATGGTCGAGCACTTCATTAAGGACCTGCGTCTGGCGCTCGCCTACGCCGATGACCGCGAGCTCGCGCTGCCCGGCGCCGACGTGGCCTTTACGCTCTACGACATGCTCGACGCCATCGGTGGCGCCAAGCTGGGCACCCAGGCCATCACGGTCCTCTATAAGGAGGAGGCCGATGCCATCGCCGCCGGTCTGGACTGGTCGCAGTATCGTCCCGAGGAGCATGGTGCTCACGAGGAAGGCTGCGGTTGCGGCGAGCATGGCGACGACCACGAGTGCGGTTGTGGTCACCACCACGGTGAGGACCACGAGTGCTGCGGCGGTCACGGCCATGACGACGGCCACGAGTGCTGCTGCGGCCACCATCACGGGGAGTAGCGCCCATGAGCTGGACGTTCGTGGTGCTTGCGCTGGCGCTCTTTCTCTTTGCGATCTACATTGGCTTTTTGTGCGGCCAGTGGGCGTGCGAAAAGCGCGTCATCACCAAGCGCGACTACTGGATTGCCAACTTTGCGGGAGCGGCAGCAGTCGTCCTACTGACCTGGGTGTTCTCGCTGTTCCCGCTGGTGCAGTTTGCTCCAATCGGCTGGCTCGGCGGCTTTATCGCCGGTCTTAAGATGAGCTTTGGCGAGTCCGTCGGTCCGTGGCGTAAGCACGACGAGGTCTTTAACGTCAACAAGGCTCACCGTGCCGCCGCCGATGCGGGCGACGCCGAGGAGCGCCGCCGTGCGCGTCGCAATGGCGCGGCCGACCGACAGCTCATCTCGGTCACTGATGACAGCAAGGGTGCTGGCAAGCACGCCAAGAAATAAAAAGAAGAGGTAACTATGGCAGAAAACAAAGACGAACAGCTCACCGACGAGGAGCTGGCACAGCTCCAGCTGGCAGAGGAGAACGAGAACGCCGTCGATCGCCTGGTCCAGGAGCTCGGCTGCCCCACGCGCCGCATCCGCCAGTTTGCCGCCCGCGTGCTGCACCTGCTTGCCGAGCGCGATCCGCAGCGCGTCGTGCCCTGCGTGCCCGCGTTGATCGAGGCGCTCGACCGCCCCGAGGCTCAGACCCGCTGGGAGGCCCTCGATGCCCTGACGGCGCTTGCCACCACCTGCCCCGAGCAGCTGGGCGATGCCTTTGAGGGCGCCGAGACTGCACTGTTCGACGAGATCTCCTCCACGCTGCGCTATGCCGCCTTCCGCCTGCTGTGCGTGTGGGGTGCCACGAGCGTCGAGCGTTCGCGCGAGGCTTGGCCCATCCTGGACGAGGCCATCCAGTGCTACCACGGCGACCTCGAGTATCGCGACATGCTCGGTTGCCTGTACGAGTTTTGCCAGGGCGAGATCGACGCCGAGGTTGCCGAGAAGCTTGCGCTGCGCCTTAAGTTCGATGCCGAGAACGGCAAGGGCAGCTATCTCAAGGCCCGTTCGAGCGAGATTTGCGAAATGCTTGTTAAACGTTTTGGCCTGGATCTCTCCAAAAAGAAGAAGCGTGCTAGCGTTAAAAAATCTGACGACGCCGAAGACGAGGAGTAACAGATTATGGCGCACGATGTAGTCCTGATTCCCGGTGACGGTATCGGTCCCGAGATTACGCAGGCCATGCGCCGCGTGGTCGAGGCCACCGGTGTCCAGATCAACTGGAACGTCCAGGAGGCCGGCGCCGGCGTCATGGACGAGTTTGACACGCCGCTGCCCCAGCACGTGCTCGATGCGGTCGCCCAGACCAAGGTTGCCATCAAGGGTCCCATCACCACGCCGGTCGGCACGGGTTTCCGCAGCGTTAACGTCGCCCTGCGCAAGCACTTCGACCTGTACGCCTGCGTGCGCCCCTGCCTGTCGCAGCCGGGCGACGGCTCGCGCTTCCGCGACGTCGACCTGGTCATCGTGCGCGAGAACACCGAGGACCTCTACGCCGGCATCGAGTTCGATGAGGGCGCTGCCGAGGTCGAGGAGCTCTCGCAGCTTGTCGAGCGCTCGGGCCAGAAGACCTTCGCCGCCGATTCCGCCATCTCGATCAAGCCGATCTCTATCGCCAAGAGCCGTCGCATTGTGGAGTATGCCTTTGAGTATGCCCGCCGCTGCGGCCGCAAAAAGGTGACGGCCGTGCACAAGGC
>CABUVC010000040.1 GCA_902494855.1 uncultured Collinsella sp. | reverse complement strand
GCGCATGCGAGCGAGCTCGCGAGGGTCAAACGCAACGCCATCGCGATAAGCACGCAGCTCATTGGCGCAATCCTCGAGTGAGATGCAGGCATCCGAAAGTGCGTCGGCGATGTCACCGAGCTTGCGGTCAACGGTCGCCATGCGTGAAAGCTCAGCCACGGCGCCATTCACGGCATCGAGCGCTCCCCCTTCGGCAGCAAGCGATGCATGGGCCTCGTTGGCCGTCGCCACCAAGACCTCGGCGTGCTCCGAGCGCGGCAGCAGCTCCTCGAGTTCCTCGTACTCACCTGGCTTGGGGTCGACCTCGGCGATACGCTCGAGGGCAAAACGCGCTTCCTCGACGCGACTCCCCTGCGCGCGTGAAGCTTCCTCCACACGGCGAAGCTCCTTGGCGGCCGCTCGCGAAGCCTTAAAGCAGGTGCGATACTTCTCGAGCGCCTCAAGCGCCGCGCGCCCAGCCCAGGCATCGACCATGGCAACATGATGCGCCGGGTCGAGCAGACGCTGATGCTCGTGCTGGCCGCACAGATCCATCATCACGCCGACGCGCTCCGAAAGCTCACGCACGCTGGCGATGCGGCCGTCAATTTTTACGCGGCTGCGGCCCTCGGCAGAAAGGCTGCGCTGTACGGTAAAGCCCTCCGTGTCGTGCGGGCCGTCGAACAGACGCGCCTCGACGCTGGCAAGCACCTCGCCCTCGCGAACTGTCGACGAATCGGCGCGCTCGCCCAAAATGAGCTTGAGCGCCGAGAGCAGCGCGGTCTTACCGGCACCGGTCTCGCCGGTCAGAACCGTTAGACCAGCGCTCGGAACCAACGTCGCCTCGCGAATGAGAGCAATGTTAGAAACCTGCAGCTCATCGATCATGACGCACTCCATAGAACACGCGGCTCACCGAGTTATAGAAGCTCTCGGGACCGTAATCGAGCAGCAGCACATCGCCGGGACCGCGACGCACAGCCACGCTCTCGACCGTGCCGTCGCAGGTAATAAACTGTCCGTCGATGGCGATGGCCGGAACGCTTGGGCGATCATCGGACATAAAGATTTCGACAACATCGCTCGGCGAGGTCAAGAAGGCGCGAGCTTGAATGGTATGCGGAGCAATCGGTACACAGACCATGCCCGTGTAATCGGGGCTGACGATAGGGCCGCCGGCGCTCAGCGCATAGCCGGTGGAGCCGGTCGCCGTCGACACGACGACACCGTCACCGCGCAGGCGATCGATATGATGGCCGGACACCGTGATGTCGAACTCGACCATATCGGACAGCGGACCGCGGGTAAGCGCCATGTCGTTGAGGGCAAAAGTGCGCACGACATCCTTCGTACCGTCTTCGCGCACGGACACGATATCCGCAGCGATGGTGGCGCGACGGCTCACGTGCAGCTCACCGGAAAGGGCGTCGCTCACGACCTGCAGAATGTCGCGCTCCTCGGGGCTCGCGGCCGTCAAAAAGCCAAGGTGACCATAGGAAAGACCGAGGATAGGAATCTCGCGATGGTTGAGGATGCGGGCAGCGCGCAGCAACGTACCGTCGCCGCCGAGCGTAATGACCAGATCAGAGCCGTCAATATCAGGCGTACTCTGAATCTTGGATCGCTGGTCGGCAGCCCATGCGACCTCATAGCCCTGGCGCGTCAGCCAAAGCTCGAGCATCAGGCCGCTCTCGACCGCCTCTTGCTTGTAGTAATTGGGAACCAGAAAGACCTTCATAGCGTTGCAGCTTTCTCGCTCAAAACCGATACCTGGGATTGCAGCTCGTCTTGCGAGCGGTCGCCGGGGTCAAATCTCGTGCCGTACAGGAAAAACTCAACGTTGCCCTTGGCACCATGAATGGGTGACACGCACACATCGACCGGGAACAGTGCCTTTGCGGCGAACAGCTCAATCGCCGCCACAAGCGTATCGCGGCGGACGGCGGGGTCGGTCACGATGCCGCCCTCGCCCACCAGCGCCGCCGGAGCCTCAAACTGCGGCTTTACGAGCGTGCAGAATGCACCCGTAGGCGCCAGGCACGCCAGAACCGCATCGATAATGTTCGCGATGCTGGTAAACGAGACATCACACACGGCCAGGTCGATGGCGCCAGCATAGCCAAGCTCAGGCAGCTGCGTCACATTTGTGCGCTCATGCAGCGTCACGCGATCGTCCTGACGCAACGACCAATCGAACTGGGCGCGACCCACGTCCACCGAGACAACGGTCGCAGCTCCGCGCTTGAGCAGGCAATCGGTAAAGCCGCCGGTAGAGCAGCCCACATCCAGACAGGCAAGGCCCGTCGGATTGATGCCAAACGCATCAAGCGCGCCTTCGAGCTTAAGACCGCCGCGGCCAACATAGGGAATGCGCCCCTTCACATGCAGCGGCAGGCCCGGGGTCACCTTAAGGCCCGGCGAAGTCAAGCGCTCGCCGCCACTCGAGACCAAGCCGGCCATAAGAGTGCGAAGGGCATCCGCGCGATCGGCGCAGATGCCCTGTGAAATCAGTTCGTCATCGAGACGCACGCGTTTCATGAATGCCATCAACCATTCGTATCCGGAGATGCAGCCTGTCTATCTTGGGACTCGTTTGCCGCATCCTCATCGTATTCCTGCTCGAGCTTGTCGGCCTCACGCGGCGTCAGCTCAAACTTGTCGACCATATCGACCGCTCGGGAGCCCAGCTCAATCGCCTCGTCAAACAAATCGAGCGAACGCTCCAAGGACGTATCCTTGGAGCGAACGGTAGCGATGATCTGGTCCAGACGGTCCGAGATCTCGTCGAAGTTGCGGACGGAACCCTCTGGCATGGCTACTCCTCGACGGAGTCGACAACAGCCTCGGCGGCGTCCGCATCCTCGGCCAGCACGCCAGCCTCAGCCTGGGCAACCGCAACCTTGGCGGCAGCCTCGGCAGCCTGTGCCTCCTCACGAGCGCGATCTTCGGCCAGCAGCTCTTGATACAGGTCCTCGCCCGGCAGCTCCTCGCTGCGAGCGATCTTACCCAGCACGCCGTTGACGAACGACGCGGACTGGTCGGTGCCATAGGCCTTGGCAAGCTCGACGGCCTCGTTGATTACGATGGCGTCCGAGACCTCCTCGTCGGTGAGGAAACGCATCTCGTAAACGGCGATACGCAGCAGATTGCGGTCGGCGCCGGGCATGCGCATAAGATCCCAGTTCTTGGCAACGGAGCGCAGAGCGCAGTCGATGCGATCGATATGCTCATAGGCACCGCGGCACAGCTCCAGCGCATAGGGATCGAGGGGACCCTTCGAGATCAGGAAATCGCCCTCGAGGACGCGCTCGAGCGGGCTGTCCGTGGCCTCGGCCTGGAACAGCAGCTGCAGCGCCTGACTGCGGGCAAGCGTACGCCCGCGATAAACCTTAAGGCTCAAAGGTTACTCCTTGGGGAAAACGAGACCGTCGATGCAAACGTCAACGCGCTCGACCTCGACGCCCACCTGAGCATCGATGGCGGCGACCACGGCGGCGCGAACGGCCTCGGCGAGTTTCTTGAACGGATAGCCAAAGAACACCACGACACGCACGGTGAGTGCGAGCTTGTCGCCAACGACCTCGGCCTCGACCGCCGGCTCGGAAGCCGGGGCCTTAGACGAAAGCATCATGGAGACAAGGTTGGTGGCAAGGTCCTTGACGCCAACGGAGGCGATGCCCTCGACATCCGACACGGCGCGCGAGACGATGGCGGTCAGAACATCGGGCGAAATGCCGATGCCGTCAATCTTGATTTCCTGGGGCATGAGTCCTCCTAGAAGAGTTGGTTGCTAGACGCGGGAGACGAACTTGCCGTCGCGGGTGTCAACCTTGATGACCTCGCCCTCGTTGAGGTACATGGGGACCTGGATGACAGCGCCGGTGTCGATCGTGGCCGGCTTGGTGGAACCCTGGACGGTGTCGCCCTTAAAGCCCGGGTCGGTCTGGACGATGGTGGTCTCGATGAACATCGGCGGGGTTACGCCCATGAGCTCATCGTCGGCAAAGAGCAGCTGGCAGATGTCGTTCTCGCGCAGCCACTTGGAGTTCTCGCCCACCATGTCCTCGGGAACGGGAACCTGCTCATAGGACTCGTTGTCCATGAAGATGTAGTCGGTGCCATCGTTGTAGAGGTACTGGAACTCACGGGTGGTGAGCATGACGCTCTCGAACTTGGTGCCGGCGTTGCAGGTGTTCTCGACGACGCGGCCGCTCTTGATGTCGCGGGTCTTGTAGCGCACAAACGCGCCGCCCTTGCCCGGCTTGACATGCTGGAACTCGACGATGGTGTAGACCTTGTCCTTGATGCGGAGACCGAGGCCGTTCTTGAAGTCGGCGGTAGAAATGGTAGGCATAGCGACCTTTCTTGTTATGGGCAGAACGCACAAGCGTCCAAATTACATACGACCGAAATTATACACTTGCAGACGGCGCCTGCAGCGAGCGCATAAAAAGAGAACGCGGGGCGTCCGAATTGCTCCGGACGCCCCGCCCCAAAAATCTATCGAAATGGTCTAGCAATCGATGACGTACAGGTCGTGCGGGGTCTTGGTGAAGGGCTCATATCCGTTCTCGGTGACGACGCCGTAGTCCTCCAGGCGCACGCCGCCCACACCGGGCAGGTAGACGCCGGGCTCCATGGTAATAACCGAGCCGACCTCAATGATGTTCTTGCTACGGTTGAAGTTGGGCAGCTCGTGGATGTCGATGCCCACGCCGTGGCCCAAACCATGGTTGTAGTAATCGCCATAGCCGGCATCGCCGATGATCTTCTTGGAGAGCTTGAAGATGTCGTTGCCCTCGACGCCCGGATGAATGGCGGCGACGCACTCCTCGTGCGTACGGCGCACGAGCGCGTACAGGTCAAGCTGCTCCTGCGTGGGCTCGCCCATCACAACAGTGCGTGTCATGTCGGAGCGGTAATCACAGTAGCCCGCGCCGTAGTCCATCAGGACGAAGTCGCCCTTCTCGATCACGCGATCGCTCGGCACGGCATGCGGGTTGGCGGTGTTGGGACCGCTCGCCACGATGGAGCCAAAAGCCAAGCTGTCGGCGCCGTTGGCGAACATAAAGTTCTCGAGCTCGTTGCGAACCTGCTTCTCGGTCATGCCGGGCTTAATAAAGCCGAGCATGTGCTGGAAGGCGGCGTCGGTGATCGACTGCGCATGGCGCATGAGCTCAATCTCCTCGGCGTCCTTGATGGCGCGCATCTTGCGAATGTCGTCATGCATCAGCGGCAGCATGCAGGCGACGGAACGATCCTCCAGGCCACGTTGGATGCCCTGGTAGAAGTTAATCTGCATGTCATCCTCGACAGCGCAGACGCGGCACCTATTGGCCGCGATCTTGCCGGCGACCCAGCCGGGAATGGTGCCCTCGTCCATGTCGTAGACCCAGGGGCTGCCGGCGGGCGTGTTCTCCTCAAAGCTGTTGAGGTAGCGCGAGTCGGTGTGGAACAGGCACTGGTCAGCCGTAATAAACGCAGCGTGCGGGAACTCGAAGGTGTAGTCGAAGACGCCCTTCACGCCCGTAAGCCAACGAAGGTTGGCCTCGTCGCGCACCACGATGGCGTCGTAGCCACGCTCGGCCATCAGGGCACGGACACGCTCGATACGACCGGCAGGACCGGCAGCAAACTCAGACATGCAGATTCCTTTCTTGTTGTCTCTATATAGACGGGACGGGTCTCAACCGAACGACGGAATCGCATGCGATCCGCAACCGATTGAAAACCCGCCCCTCAACATGATACGAAAGACGATGGAAGTCAATAAATCTTAGAGAAGTTCTTTGCGAGAAGCCAAGTAGGCATGAGCATGGCGCTCAAGAACCTCGTCCTCGACGCTCGTTAGACGAATGGCGCCGAGTGCCGCGGGCAGCGGCAACATACTGCGGTTCGAGCGGGCGAACTGCTGCCTGCGGAACTCCTCGATAAACGCGGTGGGCTCCAGGTCGAAGGCAAGTTCCTCGATGCCAAAGTCCTCCAGGCAGTCATCGACCTCAAAGACGTAATCGATATCGAAATCGCAGGCATCATGTGCTAGGCGCGCCTCAAAGCGCATGCCCTCGGATAACAGCTGATAGGCAGGGACCTGCGAAGCGGCATCGCCCAAGCAGGCGCGCAGGGTACGCTCCCCCGTCTTGCCAAAATCGAGCGCATGGCGAGCGCTCGGGTTCGTGGCCATCAGTACGTCCTTGCGGGCAGTCTGAGACCATTGAACGGCATTGACGAGCGCGACCTCCTCGCCCGCGAGAATCTCGGGGACGGTCTCAGTAAACTGATTCCAACGGGACTTACTGCTCGAAAGCATGGTGCCAACAAGTACCACATAGCCGAGCTTGAGGTCCTCGGGGTCCGCCTCGCGAACAAGGTCGAGGTCACACACGACCAAGCCCGGTTCGGGACGGAACGCGATAGCGGGAAGCGCATTCGACGACGAGGCAATGAGCGGCTTCATGGTCGTCGCGACCGTGAGCATGGCGTCGAAGGTCGTCGGCAGCAGCGCGCACTCGGTTCGGCCACACCACTGGTTGGCGCACCAGCTAACAACCGAGCAGGTTGCGGCATCGCCAACGGCGACAACCAGATCGTCGCAGGTAATGCCGTTGGCAGACAAGGCGCCAAAGATAGCATCGGCATCGGCCAGCGTGGCACCAGCAGGCGAAACCTCAAGGGAGAAATGCGACACGGCAAAACCGGCGTCGACCAGCGCATGCTCGACGACCTCATCAAAACGTTCTGACGAGGCGGAGTTCCAAACCACCATCGCGCGCTTAGGCTTGCCCACAGCCGAGGCAAACATACGCGACAGCTCATCGAACGCGCCCAATCCGACACGGACATCGACGCTGCGGTTTTGGAAATTGATCAGTTGGCGGCGAATCATAGCAGTCCACGCTCCAAAAGCATCTCGGCACAAAGGTAGGAAACGTCCTCGAAGGACTTGTTGCGAATATCAAGGGTAATATCGGCGGCCTGGCGATACAGCGGACGGCGATGCTCAAACAAGCGCGCGGCATGCTCGGGCGAGCGGAAATCGGGGCGCGTGTCGGACCGACGAATCTGGCGAATCGAATCCTCAAAGTCGCCCTCGAGGTACACGCACGTACCCATTTCGTGCATCAGCTCAATATTCACCGGCGTCTCGACGATACCGCCACCGCACGAAACCAACAGACTGCGCTCGCTTTGGAGCGAACGGAGCGCCGAGGTCTCGAGCTCGCGAAAACGATCCTCACCCTCGGTCTCAAAAATCTCGGTTACCGACTTGCCGCAACGGCGGACGACTAGGCGGTCGGTATCGATAAAACGCCGCTTGAACATAGTGCCGACGTTGCGCGCGAGTGTCGATTTGCCCGCGCCCAAAAAGCCGATAAAGAAGATATGGTCGCAGCCGTGTTTGGTGTGCTGGGACATGACGAGACCTATTCCTCGCAGGGAAGGTCGCGCAGGGCCCGGCGCTCAAAGATACGGAAGATCTGCGTATACCACAGGTCCTGCGTGGCCTGCGGCTTTACCAGGATGGTATCGACGCCGGCGAAGTTGCCGCTCCACACGTCCGTGTAGAGCTGATCACCGATCAGCACCGCCTCGTCGGCCGTGGCGCCGAGGCGCTTAAGACCCGCCTTGAGGGCAAACGGCGCCGGCTTCATGGCGTGGCTGATGGCCTCGAGTCCCAGCTCGCGTGCAGAGCTCATGACCTGGTCGCGATGCCAGTTGTTGGACACCATGCACAGCTTAAAGCCTTTGGCGCGGGCGGCATCGAGCCAAGCGGAAACCGCGGCGGGAACCTGCTCGGTGTCGCGCGGCACCAGGGTGTTATCGCGATCGAGCAGAATGGCGCGTTTGCCGTCGGCCCACAGGGCATCAAGGTCGATGCGATCGACCGAGGCAACGTATCGTTTGGGGCTAAAAATCCTCATGCTAATTCCAAGACTGTTGATGCTCTTCGTAGGTTTGCGAGAAGTACTCCTCGTCCTGCGTAATGTAGAAATACAGGTCATCGGAGTCGGTCGGCTCAAGCGTGGCCTTGAGTGCCTCGAGCGACGGAGAGCAGATGGGCGTGGGCGGCAGGCCCTCATGCTTATAGGTGTTATACGGACTATCGCTCTGCAGGTCGTCGGCGGTAACCTCTCCACCGGTGACATACATCATAGTCGCATCGCTATTGAGATAGCGCAGGCCATCGAGCTTGCCGGCAAGGCGGTTGTAGAAAACCGAGGCCACATGCGCACGTTGATCGGCGTTGAGGCCCTCGCGCTCAACGATAGAGGCCAAGTTGACGATGTCGTAGTCGGACATCTCCACACCGTAGCGTTCCTTGATCTTGGCTTCGCAGCTCGCAAAGTCAAGCGACTTGTACTCGGTCTTAAACTGGTCGAGCATAGCGCGAATCACGCCATCGGCCGTCGGCGAATCACCCAACGAATAGGTCTTGGGGAACAAGAAACCCTCAAGCGAGTCGTTGGCGGCGCCCTTAAGGAAGCTATAGTCGTCCACGTAGTTGGAGGCCTTAGCCTGGTTGAGGAAGTCTTCCTTAGAGATGCCATCGTAGGCCTGGGCCACACGGTCGGCGACTTGATCGACCGTCAGGCCCTCAGGGATAGTTAGCGCATTGGAGCCCGCGTTGGGACCTTCCATGAGCTGCTGAACAACCTTGGTCGCGTCCATGAGTGTGGTGAACAAATAGGTACCAGGCTTGAGCGACATATCGGCGTTGAGCTTTTTCACCGCCGCATAGTAATCCTTGGGATTCTCGACGATATGGTTCTCGGAGAGAATCGAGGCGATCGTATCGCCCGAAGCACCGTCGGGAATGGTTACCGTAACCTGCTGACCAGCCGTGACCTTCGTATCCTCACCGGCAAAGAAGCCCTTGACGGCCGGCACGACAAAGAAAACGATCGCGACAAGCGCAAGCACCGCCACCACAACGCCGATGATCATGGGAACCGGAGAGCTCTTCTTTTGAGCACCGCGACGAGTATGCGTGTTGTAGCTCGAGCGGGTCGCCGGAGCAACGCCATGCGAACCGCGGGCGTGATGAGAATGCGATTGGGGGGCCTGCGTTCGCTGGGTAGGTGCCTGCCGCTTAAAGCGGGTACCGCCTGCAGGCTGGGCCGTACGAGCAGTGGGCTGCTGAGCCGCGTGAGAAGCCGGATGCTGAACCGAACGAGCAGAAGGCTGCTGACCCGTCCGTTGAACAGGTTGGGCCGAACGAGAGAAGGACTGCACCGGGCGCGCGGCAGGCTGAGCTGCGCGCTGCGTCGGCTGTGCCGGACGCTGGCCAGGCTGGGCAGGGCGCGACGCCGGCTGACGTGTACGATTCGGCTGGCGCGGATCGGAAGCACTAGGCATGCGAAACCTCCTCGTTTTTACGATCGAGCCACGTCTGCAAAAAAAGGCTGGCGGCAATCATGTCGATCTTGCCCCTCATCTGCTTTTCGTTGAGGCCCTGCTCGCGCAGGATACGCTTGGCCTCTTGCGAGGACAGACGCTCGTCCTCAAACTCCAGCGGAAGAACGAGCTCGTCGGCAATCTTTTGCGCCACGGCGGCAACGCGCTCGGCTTGGGGGCCGGGCTCACCGGCCATGGTCAGGGGACGTCCGCTTACCAGGATGTCGGGCTCATAGTCTTCGACCAGGTAGCGGAACGTCTTGGCCATACCGGTGACCTCGGCGGCCGGGAGCACCTTGACGGGCATCGCCATCTTGCCATCACGGCTCGAGACGGCGATGCCAATCCTGGTCTCCCCTATGTCCAGCGCAAGCGCGACCACAGTGACTTCTTAGATTCTTAGGCGCCGAGCGCGGTCTTGGCGGCCGCGAGGGCATCGGCGATGCCGGCAGCATTCTTGCCACCGGCCTGGGCCATGTTGGGACGGCCACCACCGCGACCGTCGACCAGACCCGCGATCTGCTTGATCACATTACCGGCGTGGAACCCGGCCTTCACGGCGTCATCGGAGCCGGCAGCGAGCAGGGCCGGAGTGCCCTTCTCAGTCACGCTGGCGACGACACAAGCGACAGGGCCGGCGACCTTCTGGTGCACGGTATCCCATACGTTGCGCAGGTCGGCAGCCTCAAGGCCCTGGAGCTCAGCAACGACGAGCTTGTAGCCACCGAGCTCGACAGCACCCTCGATGGCGCTGGAAATGGCGTCGGAGGAACCACCGGTCAGAGCCTTTTTGAGCTTGTTGGACGTCTCGCGCAGCTCGACCTGCAGGTTCTCCACACGGGCGGGAACCTCGTCGACGCGGCACTTGAGCGCAGCAGCGGCGGCGTCAACGAGTGCCAGGCGGTCGGCCATATAGTCGAGAGCACCCTTAGAGGTCACGGCCTCGATACGGCGGACGTTCGAGCCCGTAGAGGACTCGGAAATAATCTTGAACAGGCCGATCTCGGCGGTGTTGGCAGCGTGCGTGCCACCGCAGAGCTCGCGAGAGAACGGCTGGTCCTCGGCGCCCACGGAGACGACGCGGACGACATCGCCGTACTTCTCTCCAAACAGAGCAACAGCGCCGGCAGCCTTAGCCTCGTCGATGCCCATAACACGGGTCACGACCGGCTTGGAGGCGAAGATCTGCTGGTTGACCAAGTCCTCGACAGCCTTGAGCTGCTCGGAGGAAAGGGCCTCGAAGTGCGTAAAGTCAAAGCGCAGGTGCTCGGGCGTCACCAGCGAGCCGGCCTGGGAGACGTGCTCGCCCAGGACCTGCTTAAGGGCAGCGTCGAGCAGGTGCGTGGCGGTGTGGTTGCGGCGCAGGAAGCCACGGCGCTCGGCGTCGAGAGCGGCGGTCACAGCGGCACCGACAGTCAGCGTGCCATCGGCAACGTGCGCGACGTGGGCATACAGGCCGTTGTGGTTCTTGGTGTCGGCAACGGTCAGAACAACGCCCTCGGCGGAAAGCTTGCCGGCATCGCCCTGCTGACCACCCATCTCGGCATAGAACGGGGTGCGGTCGAGCACAACCTCGACATCCTCGCCGGCGGCAGCGGACTCGACGGACTCGCCGTTGCGCACGATGGCGACAACCTTGGCGCCCTCGATCACATCGTTGTCATAGCCGTCGAACTCGGTCGCTGCGACCTTGTCCGAAAGCTCGACCCACACGTCGTTGAAGCTGCCCCAGGCGTCGCCCTTGGCATTGGCGCGGGCGCGGGCCTTCTGGTCCTCCATGCAGGCAGTGAAGCCGTCCATATCGACGTCGTGGCCAGCGGTGCCGGCGATCTCGACGGTCAGATCGATGGGGAAACCAAAGGTGTCGTGCAGCTTAAAGGCGACATCGCCCGGAAGCACAGCGCCCTCGGCAAGCGCTGCCAGGGCCTCGTCCAGATAGACGCGGCCGTTGTCGAGCGTCGTGGAGAAGCGCTCCTCCTCGGAGGCGACGATACCCTTGACGAGCGCGACATTCTTGAGCAGCTCGGGATAAGCCTCACCCATCTGAGCGTTAACCTCGTCGATGAACTTGGTCAGGAAGGC
>CABUVC010000039.1 GCA_902494855.1 uncultured Collinsella sp. | reverse complement strand
CTTGGGTATCGCAATTTGGTCTGCGGCTGTGTGCCGCACGCATGGGGCGCTTTTGCGCCTGCGAAAGGATCTTTGAATAACATGAAGGCAATCATCCCCGCCGCCGGTCTTGGCACGCGTTTTCTGCCTGGTACCAAGTGCACGCCCAAAGAGATGCTGCCGGTGCTCGACAAGCCGGTCATCCAGTATGTCGTCGAGGAGGCACTCGACCCCGAGGAGGTCGACGACGCCATCATCGTTACCTCGCCCGGCAAGCCCGAGCTGCTGAACTACTTCCAGCCCGACCGTTCGCTCGAGAACCTGCTGCGCGAGCGCGGCAAGAACGCCTATGCCGATGCCGTCGCCCACGCTGGCGGTATGCCGGTCGACTTCCGTTATCAGTACGAGCCCAAGGGCCTCGGCCATGCTATCCGCTCTGCTGCCGACGCCGTGGCAGGGGAGAACTTCCTGGTTCTTCTGGGCGACTACGTTGTGCCTAACCGCGACATCTGCGACAAGATGCTCGCCGTTTCCAAGGAGCACGGTGGCGCTTCGGTTATCGCCGTCGCTGCTTGCTCGCCCGAGGAAGTCAGCCGCTACGGCGTTATCGCCGGCGAGCGCGTCGGTTCGCTCGAGGGTGCCGAGGACGTTGCCGATGCCGAGCCGGGCGCTGTCTGGCGTATCGGCGGTCTGGTCGAGAAGCCCGCTCCCGAGGCGGCTCCGTCCAACCTGTACATCGTCGGTCGCTACCTGCTGAGCCCGCTGGTCATGGACTTGCTGGCAGATCAGCAGGCCGGCAAGGGCGGCGAGATCCAGCTCACCGACGCCATGGCCCGTTCGCTCGACCGCGAAGCCATGTACGCCGTCGTCATCGACCCGCTGTCGGGCTACGACACCGGCACTCCCTCTGGTTGGATGGCCACTAACGCCCTCATGGCTGCAAACGACCCCCGCTTTGCCGATGCCTTCTGGGACGCCATCGACGAGCGCGGCGGATTGATGCGCAAGTAAGCCTTCGGGCACCGACATTTACGGGCGTGGACCTCGGTTCGCGCCCGTTTTTTATAAGAGCTGCGATTGCTGGCTCTCTGTTCACAGAAAATATATGAACAGGTGTTCGATACACACCAATCTACCTGCACTTTTTCTGTCGAAAAACTTTGCTACTCCAAAAACTCAATCGCGTCAAGGCTTTTCTTGCCCAACGGTCGGTACCTGATAAACTATTAGGTTGCGATAACTGGCGAAGCTATGCCTCGCCAACCCACCGAGCATTTCCGTGAAGGAGGAAAAACCTGGTGACCTACGCATACACTGCCACTGAGCGCAAGCGCGTCAGCTTCGGGAAAATCCCGGAGGCCATGGAGCTCCCCAACCTTATCTCTGTTCAAAGGGAATCCTTTGAGCGTTTTAAGGACGAGGGCCTTCGTGAGGCGTTCAAGGAATCCAGCCCCATCCAGAGCCAGAACCATGTTCTCGAGGTTACCTTCGGCGAGCATCAGTTCGGCGACCCCGCGCACACCGTCGAGGAGTGCCGCGAGAAGGATATGACCTATCAGGCTCCGCTTCTGACCGACGTCCGTCTCACCAACAAGGAGACCGGCGAGATCAAGGAGCAGCTCGTCTTCATGGGCGACTTCCCCATGATGACCGATCAGGGCACCTTCATCATCAACGGTACCGAGCGTATCGTCGTCTCCCAGCTCGTCCGTTCCCCGGGCGTGTACTACAGCTCCGAGATGGATTCGGGCAAGCAGATCTACAAGGCCCAGATCATCCCGTCCCGCGGTGCCTGGCTTGAGTTTGAGGTCGACAAGCGCGACCAGCTCATGGTCTCCATCGACCGTAAGCGCAAGCAGAGCGCCACGATGTTCCTGCGCGCCCTTGGCATCGCCGTCACCAACGACGACATCATCGAGCTGCTCGGCAACTCCGATGTGATCAAGCGCACCCTCGAGCGCGATACCGCCCTCACCCGCGAGGACGCCCTCATCGAGATTTACCGTCGCCTGCGCCCGGGCGAGCCTCCCACCGTGGACGCATCCCGCAGCCTGCTCGAGGGCCTGCTCTTCAACCCGCAGCGCTACGATCTGGCCCGCGTCGGTCGTTACAAGGTCAACAAGAAGCTCAACCTCACCACCGAGGAAGAGGTCACGGTGCTCACCGACGAGGATATCGTCGCGACGCTGCGCTACCTGCTGTCCCTCGCTGCCGGCGAGCAGGGCTTCAAGGTCGACGATATCGACCACTTCGGCAACCGCCGCATCCGCACCGTCGGCGAGCTCGTCGCCAACCAGTTCCGTATCGGCATGAGCCGTATGGAGCGCGTCGTCCGTGAGCGCATGAGCTCCCAGGACATCGACGAGATCACCCCGCAGTCGCTCATCAACATCCGCCCGATCGTGGCCTCCATCAAGGAGTTCTTCGGTTCCTCGCAGCTCTCGCAGTTCATGGACCAGGCGAACCCCCTGACCGGTCTGACCCACAAGCGCCGCCTGTCCGCACTCGGCCCTGGCGGTCTTGCCGGCCACAAGTCCGGCTCCAGCCGCCGCACCAACGTGCCGACGGCCGTCCGCGACGTTCACAACTCGCACTACAGCCGCATGTGCCCGATCGAGACCCCCGAAGGCCCCAACATCGGCCTGATCGGCTCGCTCGCCCTCTACGCCCGCGTCAACGAGTATGGCTTCATCGAGGCCCCGTTCCGTCGCGTCGAGAACGGCGTTGCCACCGACCAGATCGACTGGATGACCGCTGACGAGGAAGAGAAGCACGTCATCGCGCCGGCCAACACGCCGCTCGATCCCAAGACCAACGAGTTCATCACGACCGATGCCGAGGGCAAGATCGTCCGCCCGCACACCGTGATCGCCCGTACCCGCGACTTCGACGGCTCCTTCGGCGCTCCCGCCGACGTGCCCGTCGAGGACGTCGACTACATGGACGTCTCGCCGCGTCAGATGCTCTCCGTCGCAGCCACGCTGATCCCGTTCCTTGAGCACGACGACGCCAAGCGTACGCTGATGGGCGCCAACATGCAGCGTCAGGCCGTGCCGCTGGTTCACCCCGCCGCTCCCTATGTCGGTACCGGCATGGAGCGTCGCGCCGCTCTGGACTCCGGCGAGGTCACCCTGGCCAAGAACGCCGGCGAGGTCATCTTTGCCGACGCCGCCAAGATCATCGTCAAGCATGCCGGCGGCATGGACGAGTATCACCTGGCCAAGTACCAGCGCTCCAACCAGTCCACTTGCATCAACCACCGTCCGCTCGTGCGCGTCGGTGACACCGTTGAGCAGGGCGAGCCTCTGGCTGACGGTCCTTCGACCGATCATGGCGAGCTCGCACTGGGCCAGAACCTCACCGTGGCATACATGCCGTGGGAAGGCTTTAACTACGAGGACGGTATCGTCGTGTCCGAGCGCCTGGTGGCCGAGGACCTGCTGACGACCATCAACATCACCCGTCACGAGATCGATGCCCGCGACACCAAGCTCGGCCCCGAGGAGATCACCCGCGAGATCCCGAACCTCTCCGAGGACATGCTTGCCAACCTCGACGAGGACGGCATCATCCGCATCGGCGCCGAGGTCGGCCCTGGCGACATCCTGGTCGGCAAGGTCACGCCTAAGGGCGAGAGCGCTCTGACCGCCGAGGAGCGCCTGCTGCGCGCCATCTTCGGTGCCAAGGCCCACGACGTCCGCGACACCTCCCTTAAGATGCCTCACGGCGCTTACGGCCGCGTTATCGACGTCGTCCGCTTTAGCCGCGAGAACGGCGACGACCTGGCCCCCGGCGTCAACGAGCAGGTGCGCGTCTACGTCGCCCAGCGTCGTAAGATCCAGCAGGGCGATAAGATCGCCGGCCGCCACGGCAACAAGGGTGTTATCTGTAACGTTCTGCCGGTCGAGGACATGCCCTACATGGCTGACGGTACCCCGATCGACGTTATCCTCAACCCGCTGGGCGTTCCTTCGCGTATGAACGTCGGCCAGCTGCTCGAGTGCCACCTTGGCTGGGCCGCTGCCTGCGGTTGGGATACCGAGCAGGCTGACTCCGACAAGTACGTCCCCGGTCCGTTCTTCACCGCCACGCCCGTCTTCGACGGCGCCAAGGAGGACGAGATCGCCGAGGTCATTCGTCGTGCCAACAAGAACATGCTCAACAAGGCCACCGCTGCCTTTGGCGATCACATGCGCCCCGAGTTCGTCACCCAGCTTGACGAGCGCGGCAAGACCCGTCTGTTCGACGGCCGTACCGGCGAGGAGTTCCGCGAGCCCATTACCGTGGGTACGTCCTACATCCTCAAGCTCGGTCACATGGTCGACGACAAGATCCACGCCCGTTCGACCGGCCCTTACAGCCTGGTTACCCAGCAGCCTCTGGGCGGCAAGGCCCAGTTCGGCGGCCAGCGCTTCGGCGAGATGGAAGTTTGGGCACTGTACGCTTACGGTGCTTCCAACGTCCTGCAGGAGATCCTGACCGTCAAGTCCGACGATACCGTGGGCCGCGTCAAGACCTACGAGTCCATCGTCAAGGGCGAGAACGTTCCTGTCCCGGGTATCCCCGAGTCCTTCAAGGTTCTCGTCAAGGAGATCCGCTCCCTCGCGCTGGACATCGAGCCCATGCACGATGCCGACGAGGACGCCTCCGTCCCTGTGACCGCCGAGGAGACCTCTGCTCTCGACGACCTGGCTGCGCTCGCCGGCGTTGACACCGACGTCGAGGCCGAGGATGCCGAGACCGCCGAGGCACCCGAGGCTGTCGCCGCCACGACCACTGATAAGGAGTAGTTGACTGTGGCAGATTTCGAAGCTACTGATTTTGACTCGGTAAAGATCTCCCTTGCCTCCGCCGACCAGATCCGTTCCTGGTCGCACGGTGAGGTCAAGAAGCCGGAGACCATCAATTACCGTACCCTCAAGCCCGAGAAGGACGGCCTGTTCTGCGAGAAGATCTTCGGTCCCGCCAAGGACTGGGAGTGCTCCTGCGGCAAGTACAAGGGCATCCGCTTTAAGGGCATCGTCTGCGAGCGCTGCGGCGTCGAGGTCACCTCGGCCAAGGTGCGTCGCGACCGCATGGGCCACATCGAGCTCGCCGCTCCCGTGTCCCACATCTGGTACTTCAAGAGCCCCACGAGCTTCCCGATGAGCCGTATGCTCGACATCAAGTCCAAGGACCTCGAGAAGGTTCTGTACTTTGCCAGCTACATCATCACCGAGGTTGACTACGAGGCTCGCGAGGCCGACGCCGACGACCTGCGCGAGGAGCTCGCCGCCGATCTGGAAGAGATCGATGCCGAGTGCGCCCGCCAGATCGAGTCCCTCAAGGAGCAGGGCGACCCCGAGAACTTTGACGAGTTCTCCGACGAGGAGCCGCTGACCCCCGAGGAGATCGCCTCTGGCATCGTCGATATCGAGGAAGAGTGCAAGGACGAGAAGCAGCTCCGCACGGACGCCTTCAACGCCTTCATGAAGCTCACCGAGCGCGACCTCATCTCCGATGAGCCGCTGTTCCGCGAGATGACCCGCTACTACTCCATGTACTTCAAGGGTGGCATGGGTGCCGAGGCCGTCCGCGACCTGCTCGCTGCCATCGACCTCCCCTCCGAGGCCGAGAAGCTCAAGGCCATCATCGCCGACGAGGATTCCCAGAAGCAGAAGCGCGAGAAGGCCGTTAAGCGCCTCGAGGTCGTTGACGCCTTCCTGAAGGGCGGCAACAGCCCCGCGAACATGATCCTGGACGTCATCCCGGTCATTCCGCCCGATCTGCGCCCGATGGTCCAGCTCGACGGCGGCCGCTTCGCCGCGTCCGACCTCAACGACCTGTATCGTCGCGTGATCAACCGTAACAACCGACTCAAGCGCCTGCTCGACCTGGACGCCCCTGCGATCATCGTGAACAACGAGAAGCGCATGCTCCAGGAGTCCGTGGACGCCCTGTTCGACAACGGCCGTCGTGGTCGCCCGGTCTCTGGCCGTGGCGGTCGCCCGCTCAAGTCGCTCGCCGAGGCCCTCAAGGGCAAGCAGGGTCGTTTCCGTCAGAACCTGCTGGGTAAGCGTGTCGACTACTCCGGCCGTTCGGTAATCGTTACCGACCCCAAGCTGCTGCTGCACCAGTGCGGTCTGCCCAAGACCATGGCGCTGGAGCTCTTCAAGCCCTTCGTCATGAAGCGCCTGGTCGAGCTCGGCAAGGTCGAAAACATCAAGGGCGCCAAGCGCGCTATCGACCGCGGTGCCACCTTTGTGTGGGACATCCTCGAAGAGGTCATCGACGGCCGCGTCGTGCTGCTCAACCGTGCACCGACCCTGCACCGTTTGTCCATCCAGGCCTTTGAGCCGGTGCTGGTCGAGGGCAAGGCAATCCACCTGCACCCGCTGGTCTGCTCGCCCTTCAACGCTGACTTCGACGGCGACCAGATGTCTGTTCACGTGCCGCTGTCCAGCCAGGCTCAGGCCGAGGCTCGCGTGCTCATGCTCTCTGCGAACAACCTGCGCTCGCCGGCATCCGGCAAGCCGGTCAACATCCCCTCGCAGGACATGATCATCGGTGTGTACTACCTGACCCAGGTCCGCGACGGTCTGCCGGGCGAGAACCACGTGTTCGCCAGCTTCGACGACGCGCTGCACGCCTATGACTGCCGCTCCGAGGTCGACATGCAGGCCAAGATTCAGGTCCGCGTGTCCGCTGCCGACGCCAATGTCATCAACGAGGACGGCACCCGTATCTTCCGCGTCAAGAACGGCAAGAACGAGTTCGTCGACTACGACGTCACCGGCAACAAGACCGCGCGCTTCGAGACCTCTATCGGCCGCATCATCTTCAACCGCCAGTGCCTGCCCGAAGACTATGAGTTCATGAACTACAAGATGGTCAAGGGCGACGTGGCCAAGCTGGTTGCGGACTGCTGCGATCGTTACCCCGAGGCCAAGGTCGGTCCGATCCTCGACGCCATCAAGTACTCCGGCTTCCACTACGCTACCCGCGCCGGCCTCACCATCTCGGTGTGGGACGCTCTCATCCCTGCCGAGAAGCAGGAGCTGCTCGATCGCGCCCAGGCCAACGTCGACCAGATCAACGAGTACTTCGAGGAGGGCTTCATCAACGAGACGGAGCGCCACATCGAAGTCGTTAACGAGTGGACCGCTTGTACCGATAAGGTCGCAGCGCTCATGCTCGACTTGTTCGACGAGGAGAACCCGCTCTACATGATGGCCGACTCCGGCGCCCGTGGTTCTAAGACCCAGCTGCGTCAGCTCGGCGGCATGCGTGGCCTGATGGCAGACATGTCCGGCGAGACGATCGACCTTCCCATTAAGGCGAACTTCCGCGAGGGCCTGCTGCCGCTCGAGTACTTCATTTCGACCTACGGCGCCCGTAAGGGCCTGGTCGATACCGCATCCCACACCTCGGACTCTGGTTACCTGACCCGTCGTTTGGTCGACGTGGCCCAGGACGTCATCGTCCGCGAGGAGGACTGCGGTACGCACGAGGGCGTCACCTACAACCTCATCATCCCCGGCACCACCGACCTCAACACCGACCTCGTCGGCCGTTGCTTCATCGAGGACGTCGTGGCCCCCGATGGCACCGTGCTCTTTGAGCAGGACGGCTACATCGAGAAGGTCGCCGACATCCAGAAGATGGTCGATGCCGGCCTCAAGAAGGTCAAGCTTCGCGCACTGCTCACCTGCCGCTCCAAGTACGGCGTGTGCCAGAAGTGCTACGGCTGGGATCTTTCCACCCGTCGTCCGGTCGCCATCGGTACTGCCGTCGGCATTATTGCCGCCCAGTCCATCGGCGAGCCCGGTACGCAGCTTACGATGCGTACCATTCACTCCGGCGGCGTCGCTGGCGTCGACGATATTACGCAGGGTCTGCCTACGGTCAGCCGTATGTTCGATATCGTCGGCAACGTCAACGAAAAGATCCTGGGTCGCGAGGCCGAGCTGGCTCCGTACTCCGGCCACCTCTCGATTAAGCCCGAGAAGTCCGAGTACGTGCTGACGCTCACCGACTCCGAGGATCACACCCGCGTCCTCGACGAGCGTCGCGTCCCCGCTTCGGTGCGCTTCATGCCCGAGATCGAGGACGGCTGCGAGGTTCGCGCCGGCGACCAGATCACCAAGGGCTTCGTCAACTTCCGCAACCTGCGCAAGCTGACCGACATCGAGTCGACGATGCACACCTTCGTCGAGAGCGTCAAGGACGTCTACACCAGCCAGGGCGTCGACCTGAACGACAAGCACATCGAGGTGCTCGCACGTCAGATGCTGCGTCGCGTTCAGATCACCAACCCCGGCGACTCCAAGTACCTGCTTGGTCAGTACGTCGACCGCTACGAGTTCGCCGACGAGGTCGAGCGCGTTGCCCGTCTGGGCGGTCAGGCTCCCGTGGCCGAGCCCGTCATCCTGGGTACGCTCAAGGTCGCGTCCAACATCGACTCCTGGCTGTCGAGCGCTTCGTTCATCCGTACCGCTGGCGTCCTTACCGAGGCTGCCATCGAGGGCAAGGTCGATCACCTGCTCGATCTTAAGTCCAACGTCATCGTCGGTAAGAAGATCCCGGCTGGTACCGGCCTCAAGCCGTACGCCAACGCCAAGCTGACGTATCGCACGGCCGACGGCTACGTGGACATCGACGGCCCGGCTTCGCCCAACGCCAAGTCGCTGCCCGAGTGGGCTCCTGTGGAGCTCAAGGACCTGGACGAGCAGCTCCCGCAGCAGCTCGACTGGGCCGGCTACGACGAGTTCGGTGGTGCTGACGGTTCGTTCACCCGCAACGGCCACACCATCTCCGCCGAGAAGGCTCGTCTGTACCTGTTCGACGATCTGGGCGTGTCGCAGCGCTGGACCAACAAGTTCAGCGAGGTTGGCATCGAGACGGTCGGCGACCTGGTTGGCAAGTCCGAGGAGGATCTGCTGCGCATCGATGGCATCGGCGCCAAGGCGATCGAGGAGCTCCGTGACGGCCTGGAGGCCCACGATCTGCTCTACATCCTCGAGAACAACGACGACGTTGCCGACGAGGAAGACCTCTCGCAGCTGCTGCAGATGGTCTTTAGCCCCGACGGTCCGGACGATATCCTGCTGGGTACCTCCGCTCCGACGCATCACGCCGACGCCGACGAGGAGCTCCTGGGCGCCCCGATCGACGACAAGAAGGCTCCCGCCAACGGCGCGATCAACGAGGACATGGCTTCCCTCGACGAGCTGCTCAACCAGCTCGTGGACACCGACGACGCCGAAGAGGCCAAGGACAACGACGAGGAATAATTTCCTAGTACGTTAACCGCCCTTCCAAAGACCCGCTTCCCAACAGGGGAGCGGGTCTTTTTTGGTGAGGAACGTTGCCCCGACGAGCACGTCGGATTCCCGGAACGGGCGGCCCGCTGTTAAAGTTTGTCGCGAGTTCCGCACGCAAAGGAAAGCACTTAATGTGCTTTCCGTCTTGTGCAGGACTGTAGAGCAGCAAACTTAAACAGCGGGCCGCCCGTTCCGGGAATCCGCCCCCGCGCACAGAAGGGGATTCCTTTTGCCAATAAGGGACAGGTTTATTTTGGTCGGTTTTTCATGCTTGAATTTGAAACATTTCGCCCGACAAGAGCGTATCTATGGTGAGGGCCTCATCGAGAACCATTAATGTCACCGGGAGGTGATTATGGAAGAACAAGCTTTTAGACAGGCGGTCGAAGACCACCGGGATGTCGTGTTTCGGATCGCATTGACGTATCTGCGTGATCGCGCTGACGCCGACGATGTCGCTCAAGACGTCTTTCTTAAGTTGCTCAAAAGCGACGCGCAATTTGAAAACTGGGAGCATCTTCGTCGATGGCTTATCCGGGTCACGATCAATGAATGTAAATCTCTCTTTCGAAAGCCGTGGAGGCGCGTGGAGGATATTGAGAATCTGGCCGATTCGCTTTCGACGGCGCAGGAGGAGACCAAGGCGGTCCTGTCAGACGTTATGCGACTTCCGGAGCGATTCCGTATTCCTATCGTGCTCTATTACTATCTGGGCTTCTCGACTTCAGAAATTGCCGAGTTACTGCATGTGCCAGCCGCGACCGTTCGAACGCGTTTAGCTCGCGGCAGATCGAAGCTCAAGTTCATCCTAGAGGAGGGCGACCATGAAATCCAACCAGATCAAGCAGGCCTTCGAGTCCGTCCAAGCCGATAGCGATCTTGCTGACCGTGTTCTTTATGCCGCTGCTGGCGAGCCGCTTCGCCGAAAGGGTCACGCGAAGCCTCTGTATGTTGCCGTAATCGGATGTCTTGCCGGAGTGCTGGCGACCGGAGGGGTCGCCTACGCTGTTGTCAATTCCAGTTATTTTGCCTCTGCCTGGGGAAACCATGGCAACGGAGAGTCCGTTACCTGGACAAATGGCGGCTCGTCGGGGACGAAATATACCTACACCAGAGAGTTTGGTGATGGTATCGCGCCCCAAAGCCTGGAGGGTGCAGTCCAGAAGGTCAATCTGTCCGTCGAGGGCAACGGCTATACGCTCGACATTCATGAGATGGCAATCGACGAGAACGGTTGCGGTGCTGTGACGTTTACATTGTCCAATCCGAATGGCGTTAACTACTACAAGCCGGCGGCAGAGCTTGGCGAACTTGTTCTCTATGGTGAAGAAGAAGGGGGCGTCAGTACACCCAGCATGAACTTCGGCGAGGAATGGGCTGATACACGCTGCACCATTGATAAAGACACATCAAGCGACACGGTCATTAACGGCACGATGTACTTTGCATCTTGGAATCGCGATCGAGATTTACGACATGCGGTCACCTGGAATATCAGTTGGACGGAGGGCAAAGGTGAGGATGCGAAGGTGATCGAGGTATCGACGCCAGAGTTTAACGTCGGAGCGCACGTCGATACAAAAGAACTCCGCTCCGATGACTCGCCTCTCGAGATCAGTCCGTTTTCCATCCAGACGCACATCGATGATCTGGGCTATGAAGCAGTTGATCATAAACTGACCGTCACCTACAAGGATGGGTCAGAGCAGATTATCGAAGATGACGACGCAGGGGCGTACAATTTCTATGTTTCGATGGGACGCAATAGCGGAGAGAACATTTGGGTGCCAACGAAGTTGATTGATGTCGACCAAGTGGTTTCAGTAACGCTCGAAGGCACACGCCGCACTTCAACAGGGGGCGCCGAAACGTCGGAACCCTTTACCATCGTCTATTCGTAAGATTTGGGGCCGCTTTCTACTAGGGGAAGCGGCCTTCTTTGCGGTAAATGGGCGGTTAGACCGCACGATATTCGCCTGCATTCCTGAAGTATGCGGCAAAATCTTGATGGGTCGACCACACCGTATATGCTCAAGCGCTCTACCTGCGGGTTTATTATCGCAAAACCCCGGTGCGCTCGGCGGGTCCAGAATTTGCCGCATACTTCCGAAAGCGCCGCCGATTTCCATGCGACAGGTGAGAGCAGATCACCGTTGGAGCGCGACGTTTCCCCAGATAAAACCGACCAAAATAAACCTGTCCCTTTTTGGTAGGTGGAGAATGGGGT
>CABUVC010000038.1 GCA_902494855.1 uncultured Collinsella sp. | reverse complement strand
GGTCCAGGGTTCGACCCCCTGACGGCCCACCAAAGATTGTTAAGACGGTCAGCAAAAGTTGGCCGTCTTTTTTGTTGACCTCGCATGGGGTCGAACCCGAAAGGGCGCGGAGCTGAGGAAATGCGTAAGCATTTACCAGCGCAGCGCGCAAGGCGCAAAGCGCCGAAGCGGCCGCCTGCAAAGCAGGCTGACCCCCTGACGGCCCACCAAAGATTGTTAAGACGGTCAACTTCGGTTGGCCGTCTTTTTTATTAACCTCGCATGGGGCCGAACCCGTAAGGGCACAGACGCTTTACAAGTCGAGCCTGCCCTGGGGGTCGGTGAATCCGTCTGTACCCTCCTTGAGCTTTTTCTCGTCTGCTTTCACGCGACGTTCGAGCTTCTTTGTATCTTCGGCAGGCGGTAGGTTCTCGGGTACAATTCCGCGGTCGATGAGGCTGCCACGCACGCTTGTGTTGTTCTCGACGTGCTCTTGCTTGATCTGGTCCAGACCGTACAGGTCGTGTTCCTCGGCGTTGAAGGCCGTCATCGAGTTCGTAAGGTCCTTTGCTTTGATGAGGACATCGGCTAACCTGTCCGCCAATGCTGCGCTCTTGGGTATGCCGAGCTGCTGCTTCATTTCCGCCGTGCTTCTGCCGCCGAATAACGCTTCATCGCCCTTCGACTTGATGATCGCGAATCCTTTGGAGTCCACGCCGCGTTTGAATGCAATACCCGAGAGCTGTTTCTCTGAATCGGATAGCGAGTGGCGCGCCCGTAAGCGCTGAATCTCTGCGAAGCGCTGCTCTATGAGCTCTTGGCGGCGCGTCTGCACGGCAAAGTATGCTTGGGCGAGTGCAATCTCTGGCTTGTTTGAATCTCCGTTCTGGGCGATTAAATAGCATGCATAGCGCGTAAGTTTGTAGTCTTTAACCGCGCGAGCGGCGACACCGGCAATTACCATTTTCGTGGTGTCACGAAAATGGGAATCAACTGGAGTTTTGTTTGTTTCGCACGAGACTTTTGCCCTCTTAACAACTTCGGCGAAGTTTTCCCATCGCGTGTACCCCATGGGTTCCATTAAATCTCGTGCGAGCCAATACTCAACGCCGTCTTCTACATTGGCGTAGCTATCAAGTTCGACACGCCACTTCTCGATATCTCTACTGTCCATATCTCCTCCTCGCTGGCCTATTGTCTATGCGGGCTTTGCCCGCTCCGTATTCAGAATAAGGATACGCTGCCGTACGGACACGAATGGGCCCCGTGCCACTTCGAGCTCACGGGGCCCATAGATATCGATTAGTTGTGTCCTGCTTTAGATGGGTGTTCGAATTAGTCTGCTCGATAGTGCGATCCGAGACTTTCGGTTCGCTTACGCATGGCTTTGATCATTTCCTGTGCTAGTTGAATCTGCGATTGCAGGCGGGCGAGGGCTGCGATCTCGCTGTCATTGGCATGCGGCTTGCTCAGCGCTGTTGCCTCGTCTTTCAGGCTTTCAAGCTGTTGCAGGGCCTTGGATAGACCTGCTTCGGTCCTGTTGATCATGCAATAGGTGCTCATCGTGTGCTTAAGGCTGTGTGTCAGGCGTTCGGCATCTGTTGCGGCTATGCCGTACTGGGGGAGGGCGATATCCGCCTTCAGGGCTGTCTCGGGCTCTTTCTGTGCTGCTTGGGCTGCCGATGCGCCTGCGATGCGCCCGAACACGATGCCGTTGGCGCTTGACAAGCCACCAATGCGGTCGGCGCCGTGCATGCCGCCTGTCGCCTCGCCGCAAGCGTAGAGGCCCTCAACGCCCGTTTGCGCGGTCTTATCGATCTTGATGCCGCCGTTAGCGGCGTGGGCATACATCGCAACGCGCATCTCGTCGGTCGGCGCGATGCCGTGCTCGTCTTGTAGCCAGGTGGCAAAGGTCTGTACAAACTCTGGGACATCCTCGCGGGGGAAGTCGTAGTGGAGCGCCAGGCCTTCGGCTCCCGCTTGGTCGATGGCTAGGTCGATAGCGCGAGAATCCAGGCGCGAAGTGAAGGGACCATATCCGGAGCGCTGCTCAAGCAGATCGTCCAGCTTGCCGTCGGCAATATCGACCGGTTGGTCAAATGTGACGTAGCGCCAAGTCTTCTCGTTAAAGACAAGGTTTCGCTTGGGCTCGATGAAGCCAGGCATCATCTGCATGAACTCTATATTAGTAAGGGACGCACCGTGCGCCCGCGCGATGGCCTGTGAGGAGCTGAGTACATCGGCGGAAGTGAGGCTGCGCTCGAACAGGCCACCCGTGCCTCCGGCGGCAATGATTGTGGCGTTGGCCGCAATGGGTTCGAGGTGTTCGCTTTCGTGGTCAAAGAGCACGGTTCCAGTGATTCTGCCGTTCGAGTCCTCAACAAGGTCGATAAGCTCGTGGCGGGGGAGCAAGCGAATGCCAAGTGACTCAACCTGGGCCGTTAGAGCGTCTTCAAGCGGCTTGCGGGTCAGGCCGCGCCACATACGCGTCTTATGGTCAAAGCAGGGGATAAATTGCTTTTGCTGGGCGCTCTCGGCATTTTGTGGGCGTTGAAGTTCAACACCCAGATCCCGTTCGAGCCATGTAATTGCCTGGGGAATGCCGCGGACAAACGTCTGGACAAGCTCGGGGTCGGCGATGCCGCCACCAACGGTCTGGATGGTGTCGATGAGGTCTTGTTCGTCGTCTTCGTTAACGGGTCCGATAAGCCCCAGGCCCCAGGTTCCGGGGAAGAAGCTCGATCCACTCATAGTCTTGCCGGCGCTTGCCACAGTGACGGTTGCACCCGTGCGTGCCGCTTCGATGGCGGCGCAAAGTCCCGCAATGCCAGATCCAATTACCAGTACATCAGTCGATTCCATCGGATTCCTTTCTCGTCCGGCGCATTGTCGCACGGGTGATCGGCAATGGGGCCGCAAAGACTCGGCAAATCGGTAAAGGGCACATATGGCAGGTGGGCGTCATGGACGTTCTGACGCTCCGTCTCATCACATTTCGTATTTCGCCCCAACTGATATATCGGCATTAGCTGCCCTGCGACAGCGTAAACAAAAAGAGCCGCTACCCCGAAAGGTAGCGGCTCTAAAGCTCAATCATATGAGCATCGCGCGGGCGCGATTAGGCCTTGAGGGCCTCCTCGACAGCGACAGCGCAGGCGACGGTGGCACCGACCATGGGGTTGTTGCCCATGCCGATGAGACCCATCATGTCGACGTGCGCAGGCACGGAGGAAGAACCGGCGAACTGGGCGTCGGAGTGCATACGGCCCATGGTGTCGGTCATGCCGTAAGAGGCAGGGCCGGCGCCCATGTTGTCCGGGTGCAGGGTACGGCCAGTGCCGCCACCAGAAGCGACGGAGAAGTACTTCTTGCCAGCCTCGAGGCGCTCCTTCTTGTAGGTGCCAGCGACGGGGTGCTGGAAGCGCGTGGGGTTGGTGGAGTTACCGGTGATCGAGATGTCGACGTTCTCGTGCCACATGATGGCAACGCCCTCGCGGACGTCGTCGGAGCCGTAGCAGTTAACGGCAGCGCGGGGACCATCGGAGTAGGGGATGGTCTCGACGACCTTGAGCTCGCCCGTGTAGTAGTCGAACTGGGTCTTCACGTAGGTGAAGCCGTTGATGCGGGCGATGATCTGAGCAGCGTCCTTGCCCAGACCGTTGAGGATGACGCGCAGCGGCTTCTTGCGAGCCTTGTTGGCGTTCAGAGCCAGGCCGATAGCGCCCTCAGCGGCAGCGAAGGACTCGTGGCCGGCTAGGAAGGCGAAGCACTCGGTGTCGTCGGAGAGCAGCATAGCGCCCAGGTTGCCGTGGCCCAGACCGACCTTGCGGTCCTCGGCGACGGAGCCGGGAACGGTGAAGGCCTGGATGCCCTCGCCGATGATGGCGGCAGCCTCAGAAGCGGACTTGGCGCCACGCTTGACAGCGAGAGCGCAACCGAGGGTGTAGGCCCACTCGGCGTTCTGGAAGGCGATGGACTGGGTGTTGTTGACGATCTCACGCGGGTTGAAGCCCTTGTCGGTGCAGATCTGCAGAGCTTCCTCGAGGGAGGCGATGCCGTTGTCGGCGAGGCACTTGTTGATCTTGTCAGCGCGGCGCTCGTAACCTTCGAACGTAACAGTCATAGTTATTTCCCTCCCTTTCTACTCGTGAACCGGGAACACGCTGGCGACGGAGTGAGTCTCCTCGTCGGTGCGCGGGTCGATGTACTTGGCAGCGTTCTCCCACTGACCATAGTGGCCCATAGCGCCAGCGATGGCCTCCTCGGGGGTCTTGCCGGCCTTGACGGCGTCGGTGAACTTGCCGAGGTTCAGGAACTCGAATGCGATGATCTCGTTCTTGTCGTTGAGAGCCATGCGGGTGACGTAGCCCTGAGCGAGCTCGAGGTAACGAGCGCCCTTGGCCTTGGTGCCGAACATGGTGCCGACCTGAGAGCGAAGGCCCTTGCCGAGGTCGTCGAGGGAGGCGCCCACGGGCAGGCCGCCCTCGGAGAACGCGGTCTGGCTGCGGCCGTAAACGATCTGCAGGAAGATCTCGCGCATAGCAACGTTGATGGCGTCGCAGACGAGGTCGGTGTTGAGGGCCTCGAGGATGGTCTTACCGGGAAGGATCTCGGAAGCCATGGCGGCAGAGTGGGTCATGCCCGAGCAACCGATGGTCTCAACGAGGGCCTCCTCGATGATGCCGTCCTTGACGTTCAGCGTGAGCTTGCAGGCGCCCTGCTGAGGTGCGCACCAACCCACACCGTGCGTAAGACCGGAGATGTCGGAAATCTCCTTAGCCTGGACCCACTTGCCCTCCTCGGGGATGGGTGCGGGGCCGTGGTATGCACCCTTGGCAACGGGGCACATGTTCTCCACTTCCTGTGAGTACTGCATGCCTCTCCTCTCTATCGTGTTGGCGTCCCGTCTGGGGGTCGTGGCTGGCGATTGCCGGGCGACCCTTCGAAAGGGACATGACATGCAGCCCCTATAATACCGCGAAATGCACGGAATATTCGGCGAACGGCTCAGTTTTCGTAGCGAGAAGTCCGGAAGTTTTAATTGAAACGGTTTAACTATATGTTCTGTGGTCGCGAACTTCCGTAGAGGGGGTTCGTCTTGGGCAAGCTTTTGGTCAGCTCTTGTATGCGTTGCGGGGTCTGACCTGTTGCAACGGTGCCGTTCGCCGCCCGTTTACTGCCTTTGGCCGCGCGAGTGTATTGTTTTGCGTGAATGTTTTGATGGCACGCTTCAATCGTGCTGTATTGGATGGCAATCAGATCCCGGCGAAGGGAGCGCCATGCAGCGCGTTTGGAGAACGGTTACCGGCTTTTACCATGTCTGTGCCCGCGGTGTGGGCAAGCAGCTCATCTTTGAGGGCGATGAAGACCGGTGGGAGTTTTTGGAGCTGATGCGCGAGTGCTGCCGCGAGGCGGGCGTGACGGTTATCGCCTGGTGCCTTATGGGCAATCACGTGCATCTGGTGCTTGCAGATTACGAGGACGCGATGAGCGCGGCGATGCACCGGCTGCTTTTGACGTACGCGCGGCGGTTCAATAAACGCACGGGGCGCACGGGTCATCTGTTCCAGAACCGTTTTGACCGGCGCTCGCTCGATACCGACCGTTATCTAATGGCTGCCATTCGCTATGTTCACGCTAATCCGCAGGAGGCGGGTATCGCCCTGATCGAGCGTTATCCCTGGAGCAGCTTTGCCGAGTATCTGAGAGCGTATGACAACGATACGACGAGGGGATTTTCGGACCCTTCTTGTGTGCTTGAGCTCTTTGAGTCTGCCAAGGGGTTTCTGGATTATTCTCTGTCGATGCCCGATGGTTCCGATCCGGTGATTCACGATATGGATGAGACGGAGTGGGAGCGGCGTGCGTTTGCCGACAAGATGGCGAAGCGCCTGGGTGTGCCGCTCAACGAACTCAAGACCGTAGCACCCGCGCGGCGAGACGGAATCGTTTTCGCCCTGCACGATGGCGGCTACACGGTGCGCGAGATCGAACGGTATACGGGAATCAGCAAGAGTACCGTCTCTCGTATCGTGCGCGCTTATGCGCGGGTGAATGCTCAGGCTGAGGGCTCGGAATAGAAAATGGCCGAACCACTCTTGTCAAGCGATTCGGCCAACAAAATTCTTAAGATTTGGGACAAATACTACTGATTATTTTGTCCCGTGAGCATGCCGTCGAGGGTGCGCCAGGCGAGCTCGGCGCATTTGACGCGGGCGGGCATGTGCGAGATGTCCTGAAGCTGGGCGGCTTCGTCCAGGTCTTCCAAGTCCTCCTCGGAGAGCTTCTCGTCGCGGATCATGGCGAGGAAGAGTCCCGCCAAGCGACGTGCCTCCTCGACGGTCTCGCCGGTGATGAGGTCGGCCATGATGTCGGCACTGGCCTGGCTGATGGCGCAGCCGTGACCGGTAAAGGAGGCCTCCTCGATCACGTTGTTCTCGACACGCAGCTGCAAGGTGAGCTCGTCTCCGCAGCTAGGGTTGATGCCGTCGTGCTCGTGCGTGGGAGCATCCATCTCGTACTTATAGTCGGGGTGCGAGTTGTGCTCCATAAATGTGGTGGAGGTGTACAGATTACCCATTGAACGTGCTCCAAACGTGATGCAGGCCGGCGATGAACTTGTCGATGTCGGCCTTGTCGTTGTAGAAGGCCACGCTGGCGCGGCAGCAGGCAAGGTTCTCGACGCCCAGCCAGGTGAGCAGCGGCTGTGCGCAGTGGTGGCCGGCGCGGATGCAGACGCCGTCCATGTCCATGATGCTCGCGACGTCGTGCGGGTGGATGCCCTTGACGTTAAAGCTCACGACGCCGTGGTGGTTATCCCAATAGATGGAGCCGATGATCTGGACAAAGTCGAGCTGCATGAGTTCGCCCATCAGATAGTGGACGAGTGCCTGCTCGCGGGCCTGGATGTTCTCGTAACCCACCGTGTTGACCAGGTAGTCGAGTGCCGCACCCGTGGCGAAGATGCCGGCGGCGTCCTGCGTACCCGCCTCGAACTTCTCGGGGACAGGAGCCCAGACGGCGTCCTGCTCGGTGACCGAATCGATCATCTCGCCGCCGGTGAGCATGGGCGGCATGGCGTTGAGCAGGTCCATCTTGCCCCACAGCACGCCGATGCCCATGGGGCCCATGGCCTTGTGCGCGCTAAAGGCAAAGAAGTCGGCGCCCAGGTCGGCCACATCGACCGGCATGTGTGGCAGCGACTGCGCACCGTCGACGACCAGGTAGCCGCCGTACTTGTGCACGAGCTTGCCGAGGTTCTTGACCGGGTTCTCGACGCCCAACACGTTGGAGACCTGTCCCACGGCCAGGATCTTGGTCTTGGGACCCACCTTGGCAAGAACCTCCTCGGTGGTGAGCTGGCCGGTCTTGGTGGGGTAGAGGTAGACGAGCTTGGCGCCGGTCTCGCGGCAGACCTGCTGCCACGGAATCAGGTTCGAGTGGTGCTCCATGATGGTGATGACGACCTCGTCGCCCGGTTCGAGCACTGTGGGCGCAAAGCTCTTAGCGACCAGGTTGAGCGACTCGCTCGTGTTGCGGGTGAAGACGACCTCGTTGGCCTGTGAGGCGCCGATGAGGTCAGCGATCTGCTGGCGGACCTTCGCGATGGCGTCGGTGGCCTCGACGGACAGCGAGTACAGGCCGCGCAGGGGGTTGGCGTTCATGCGCTGGTAGAAGTCGCGTTCGGCGTCGAGCACACAGGCAGGGCGCTGCGCGGTGGCGGCGCTATCGAGGAAAGCGATCTCGGGGTGCTGCTGGAACAGCGGGAACTGGCCCTTGTAGGGGTTGGTCTCGATGTCCACGGTGGGCCAGCCGCGCGAAGCCTCGTCGCTGGCGTCGAGCTCCATGGGCTCGGGGGCAGTACAGGTGTCGCATTTAACGTGCTCGGTGTCGATCATGCGAGCTCCTCTTCAAAGTTGTCGATCAGGTTGTTGCCTAGGCGGACGACGGCGGCGCGGGTGCGCTCGTCGGTGGCGGAAAGCGCGGCGTCCTCCAGCTTGGCGCGGATGAACAGGTCCTCGGCGGCGTTTTGGTCAAGGCCACGGCAGGCGAGGTAGAACAGCTGCTCGTCGCGGACGTGACCGATGGTGGCGCCGTGGTTGCCGGCGACGTCGTCCTCGTCGCACAGGATGACGGGGACAGTCTTGTTGTCGACGCCCTTGTTGGCCAGCAACACGGTTTCGCGTTCGGTGCCGGTTGCACCCTTGCAGCCGTGCACGAGGTCGATGGTGCCACGGTAGACCTTCTTGGACGTGCCGGTCAGCACGCCGTTGGCGTCGATCTCGCACTCGGTCTTGCGACCGCGGTGGCGCAGCTCGTAGTTAAAGTCGCGCACCTGCTCGCGGGCGCCCAGGTAATCGGTATCGATGGTCACCTTGGCGGTGTCGCCCAGCAGGTCGCCGGCAAGGCCGGTGGCGCTGGCGCCGGCACCCAGGACGGTGTGCTGCACGTTGACGCGCGCGCCCTCGTCCAGGAACAGGCCGGTGTCGTCGAGTGCGATCCAGCTGTCGTCGAGTGTCTGCGTGCAGGTCACGTTGACGGTGGCGTACTCGTGGGCGCACACGCGTAGCACGGAGCCCACGACACCCTCGCCGGTAACAGGAGAGTCTAGGGCAATATGCAGGTCGAGCGTTGCCTGCGGGCGGGCGACGATGCCGATGGCGGCGATGGCCGCGGCGGCATCGACACCGCTCACACGCACGGTAACCGTGGCGTGCTGGTATGCGGGCACATCGATGACGATGCGCTTGGTAGCGTGCTCGGCCAAGTAGGCGTAGGCAGCCTCGCCCATGCCGGTTTCGAAGGCTTCAGCAGGGGAGAGCTCCTCCTCGAGCTTGATGGCGCCGGCCTGGTAGACGGAGGTGGCGGGCACGTCGAGCTTGGTCTCGGGCGTGATGCGGGCGCGGTCGGCGGCATCACCGGGGGCGGAGGCGCGGCGCTCGGGGAAGCGCTCGGCCATGGCGTCCATGGCGGCGTCGAACGCGTCTGTCACGCCAATAAACTGCTCGCCCAAGCCTTCGACCTCAACGGCCTCCGCGGGAGCGGCGGCAAGCTCGTCAGAGAGCTCGAGCTTGGTCTGATTCATCTTCAGCCAGCCCCAAGTGGCAGCCGGCATCGCGTTGACCTGCTCGAGCGTGGTGGCAGCGGTGTTGGTTTCCTGTTTCATTATCCGATCGCTCCTTCCATCTCGAGCTTGATCAGGTTGTTCATCTCGACGGCGTACTCCAGCGGCAGCTCCTTGGAGACCGGGTTGGCAAAGCCGTTGACGATCATGGTGCGGGCCTCTTCCTCCGAGATGCCGCGGCTCATCAGGTAGAACACCTTGTCGTCGCCGATGCGGCCGATGGTGGCCTCGTGGCCGATGTCGACGTTCTTGGCGCGGATGTCCATGGCGGGGATGGTGTCGGAGCGACTCTGGTCGTCGAGCATGAGCGACTGGCAGCTCACGGTTGCCTTGGAACCCTCGGCCTTGGGCGTGGCCACGATGGAGCTGCGGAAGGTCTGAATGCCGCCGCTCTTGGAGATGCCCTTGGTCTCGACGGTTGCCGAGGTCTCGGGGGCGTTGAGCACGACCTTACAGCCGGTATCGAGGTTCTGCCCGGCGCCGGCAAAGGTGATGCCGGTAAAGCTCGAGCGGGCGCGGCGGCCGTTGAGCACACTCATGGGGTAGAGGTAGCCCACGTGGCTGCCGAAGGAGCCGCTGATCCACTCTATGTCGCCGTCCTCGTCCACGCGCGCACGCTTGGTGTTGAGGTTGTACATGTTTTTGGACCAGTTCTCGATGGTCGAGTAGCGCAGGTGCGCACGCTTGCCCACAAAGAGCTCGACGGCGCCGGCGTGGAGGTTGGCAACGTTGTACTTGGGCGCGGAGCAACCCTCGATGAAGTGCAGGTCGGCGTCGTCCTCGACGATGATGAGCGTGTGCTCAAACTGGCCGGCGCCCTTGGCGTTAAGGCGGAAGTAGCTCTGCAGCGGGAAGTCCAACTTGGTGCCCTTGGGCACGTAGACAAACGAGCCGCCCGACCATACGGCGCCGTGCAGGGCCGCAAACTTGTGGTCGGTGGGCGGGATGAGCGTCATAAACTTCTCGTGGATGAGCGGCTCCCACTGCGGGTCGTGCAGGGCCTCCTCGATGCCGGAATAGACGATACCCATCTTGGACGCGGTGTCCTGCATGTTGTGGTAGACCAGCTCGGAGTCGTACTGCGCGCCGACACCCGCCAGGTAGCTGCGCTCGGCCTCGGGGATGCCCAGGCGCTCAAAGGTGTTCTTGATGTCGTCGGGCACCGACTCCCAGTCGTGCTTTTGGTCGGTGTTGGGCTTGACGTAGGTGACGATGTTGTCCATGTCCAGGCCCTCGATGGAGGGGCCCCACGTCGGATCGGGGAAGCGGTTGAAGATCTCGAGGGACTTGAGGCGCAGGTCGAGCATCCACTGCGGTTCGTCCTTCTTGGCGCTGATCTCGCGCACGATGTCGGGCGTGATGCCGGCGTCGAGGCGCTCGAATCCCTCCTCGCCATAGGTGAAGTCGTAGAGGCTGCGGTCGATGTCCGCGACCTCGGTGCGGTTCTTGGTCATTACGTCGCCCCTTTACGCCTGCTGCTCGGCAGCGGCGGCCTCGGCCTGGGCGCGCTGCTCGGCGGCCTCGCGCTCGAAGGTCTCAAAGCCGTTCTTGTCGATCCAGGGGATGAGCGAGGCGTCGTCCTCGCGCACGATGTGACCCTTGACCATAACGTGGACGCGGTCGACATCCAAGTGCTCGAGGATGCGCGTGTTGTGCGTGATGATGAGCATGGAGCCGTCGCAGCTCTTGCGGTAGGCGTCCATGCCGTGGCTGACGGTGGAAAGCGCGTCGACGTCCAGGCCGGAGTCGGTCTCGTCTAGGATGGCGAGCTTGGGCTGCAGCAGCAGAAGCTGGAGCATCTCGACCTTCTTTTTCTCGCCGCCCGAGAAGCCCACGCCCAGCTCACGGTTGAGGTAGGAGGTATCCATGTTAAGCTCGGCCGCGAGCTCCTTGACGCGACGTCGGAACTCCTTGCCCTTCATCTCCAGGCCGGGGCGGCCGGCGATGCTGGCGCGCAAAAAGCTCGACAGCGGCACGCCCGGGATCTCGACCGGGGCCTGGAAGCTCAGAAACAGGCCGGCGCGCGAACGCTTGTCGGTGGTGAGCTCGGTGATGTCCTGGCCGTCAAAGACGATACGTCCGTCGTTGACCGTGTAGACGGGGTCGCCCATGACCAGGTGGCCGAGGGTGGACTTGCCGGCGCCGTTGGGGCCCATCAGCACGTGGGTCTCGCCGGCGGCGACGTTGAGGTTGACGTTGTGGAGGATGGTCTTTTCGTCCACGGAGGCGGTCAGACCTTCGATGGAAAGCAGCGGATTTGCGCTCATGCTGTCCCTCTCTGTATATGGTGTACTCATGGGTGTGCGAAACCCTAGGAATCTTCTCGGAATAAAGTTACTATGGGTTCGGCGTTAGTCAAGGGAAAACCCGACTAATCCACTCGACTTTTTAGATGAGGGACATAATAATCAGGTTTGTTTGTTCCGCTTGCATAGGATTTGGGACAAACAAGCCTGGTTTTGTCCCAGTAACGATGGGAGGGTAGGTATGCTCATTTCTTCTAAGGGC
>CABUVC010000037.1 GCA_902494855.1 uncultured Collinsella sp. | reverse complement strand
TAAACGTAGGTAAAGTGTTTATCAGTTTATCGGCCGTATGCTAACGAAAGGAATCAGGCAGATGGCAATCAAGGTGTTCGCTGACGGCGCAAATCTCGAGGGTATGCTCGACATGTACGAGAATGGCAACGTTCAGGGCTTCACGACCAACCCGTCCCTTATGAAGAAGGGCGGCGTGACGGATTACCGCGCGTTTGCCAAGGAGGTTCTGGCGCATATCACCGATGTGTCCGTATCGTTTGAGGTGTTTGCCGACGACGTCGAGACCATGGAGGTCGAGGCTCGCGAGATCGCTACCTGGGCCGACAACGTTTACGTCAAGATTCCCTGCGTGACCACCAAGGGCGAGTCCACCGCCGAGCTGGTGCACAAGCTCTCCGTCGACGGCATCAAGGTCAACGTCACCACCATCTTCACGCCCGAGCAGGTCGACGAGATGGTCGAGGCCGTCGACGCCGAGGCCCCGTCCATCATCTCGCTGTTTGCCGGCCGTATCGCTGATACCGGCGTCGATCCCATTCCGTTTATGACGGAGTCGGTTAAGAAAGCGGCCGTCAAGCCCAACTGCGAGGTCCTGTGGGCGTCCACGCGCGAGCTCATCAACATTTACCAGGCCGAAGCTTGCGGTTGCCAGATCATCACGGTGCCCAATAACATCCTGACCAAGCGCAAGAATATCGGCCGCGACCCGTACGAGGTTTCGCTCGACACCGTGCGCGGCTTTGCCAAGGATATCGCCGCGCTCGGCTTCCACATCCTGCCTTAAGCAAAGGTACCCCTTCTCGCGACGTGCAAAATCGCGAGTATTCTGCAAGGTAAAGGCTTTTACCAGTTGACTGAAGCACGGAACAGCCCCCGTTTTGGCTCTCAAGACGCTAAAACGGGGGCTGTTTTTGAGTTTATGACCTCTGCGGGGCTCTGCGGGACAGTTGGAGAGGCGGAAATTGCAGAATACTCACGATTTTGCACGTCGCGAAGAGGGGGACGTCCGCTTTGGCGCGTTACTTTCCCTGCACCATGGTGAGTGAGATCTTCTTGCGGTCGCGATCGACCTTCTCTACCCACACCTTCACCGTGTCGCCGACGCGCACGACGTCGCTGGGGTGCTTGACGAAGCGGTTGGCCAGCTTGGAGATGTGCACGAGGCCGTCTTGATGTACGCCCACGTCGACGAAGGCGCCAAAGTCGACGACATTGCGCACCGTGCCCTTGAGCTCCATGCCGGGCTCCAGGTCGTCGATGGAAAGCGCCGAGCGGCTAAAGACCACCTCGGGCGCGTCGTCGCGCGGGTCGCGGCCGGGCTTCTTGAGCTCGTTGACGATGTCGATAAGCGTTAGGGTGCCGCAGTCTAGGTCACTCGCCAGTGCCGAGATGCTGCCCAGGCGGCGCTCGATGTCGGGCACGCCGCCGCGGCTGAGCTCGCTGGTCGCCACGCCGGCGCGGTCCAAGACGGCCGTTGCCACCTCGTAGCTCTCGGGGTGGACGCTCGTCGCGTCGAGCGGGTTCTTGCCGCCGCTGATGCGCAAAAAGCCCGCCGCGTTGAGATATGCCTTGGGTCCCAGCTTGGGAACCTTTTTGAGCTGGCGGCGATCGGTAAAGGCGCCGTTTTCCTCACGGTAGGTCACGATGTTCTTGGCCACACTCGGCGTAATGCCCGATACGTATCCCAGCAGGCTCGCGCTCGCGGTGTTCACATCGACGCCTACGCGGTTGACGACGTCCTCCACCACGTGGCCCAGGGTGCGCGAAAGCTCGGCCTGGTCAAGGTCGTGCTGGTACTGTCCGACGCCGATGGACTGGGGCGGAATCTTGACGAGCTCTGCCAGCGGGTCTTGCAGGCGGCGGCCCAGGCTCATGGCGCCGCGCACGGTGACGTCCAGGTCCGGGTGCTCCTGGCTGGCGAGCTCGGAAGCGGAGTACACTGATGCGCCGGCCTCGTTGACGATGGTGTATCGTAGCCCAGGCGCCTGCTCGGCAATGAACTCCGAGACGACTTCCTCGGTCTCGCGGCTGGCGGTGCCGTTGCCGATGACGATGGTGTTGACGCCGTCCTTCTTGACGAGGCGAGCGAGCTCGCGCTTGGTGCCGGCGACGTCGTGGCGCGGCTTGGTGGGGTAGACCACGCCGTGGTCGAGCAGCTTGCCGGTCTCGTCCATGACGGCGACCTTGCAGCCGGTGCGGTAGCCCGGGTCGAGCGCGAGCACGCGGGCGCCGCGTACGGGGCGTGCCGAGAGCAGGCCCTCGAGATTCTTAGCAAAGACATTGATGGCCTCGGTCTGCGCACGGACGGTGAGTTTGGCGCGGGCCTCGCGCTCCAGCGAGGGGGCCATGAGACGCTTGTAACCGTCGGCGACGGCGGCGTCAAAGACGGGCGCGAAGACGCCCTGGCGTCGGGGCCAACGGCTGCCGAGGCGTGCCGTGGCAGCGGCGCCGTCGACGTTCACGCGCACGCGGAGCTTGCCCTCGCGCTCACCGCGGTCGATAGCCAACACACGGTGGTTGGGTATACGGCGCAGCGGCTCGTCGAAGTTGTAGTAAGGCTCGTAGGGAGTCTTCTCGGCGGGGTCGGTGGCCTCGACGACGACGTCGGCGGTGTTTTGCGTAAAGGCGCGCAGGTCGGCGACGTTCTCGGGGTCCTCGGCTACCGTCTCGGCCACGATGTCGGCGGCGCCGGCGAGCGCCTTTTCGGGCGTGTCAAAGCCGGCCTCCTCGTTGACGTAGTCCGCGGCGGCGTCGAGTGCGCTGCCCTTGGCCGAGGCCTGCATGATGATCATGTTGGCGAGCGGCTCCAGGCCGGCCTCGCGGGCCTTCTGCGCGCGGGTCATGCGCTTTTTGCGGTAGGGCTTGTAGAGGTCCTCGACGCGCTGGAGCTGCGTGGCCTCGCGAATCTGCTGCTCGAGCTCGGGCGTGAGTTTGCCCTGGGCGTCGATGAGCAGAATGACGTCCTCTTTACGCTGCTCAAGATTGCGCAGGTAGGACAGGCGCTCGTCGAGGGCGCGCAGGGCGACGTCGTCCATGCCGCCCGTGGCTTCCTTGCGGTAGCGCGAGATAAAGGGGATGGTGTTGCCCTCGTCGATGAGCTTGACGGCAGCCTCGACGTTGGCGGCCTTAAGGTTGAGCTCGCGGGCGAGCTGGGCGATAAGATCCATGAGACTCCTTGCGTTTAAGGTGCGTTTGCAGCACAGAGCACCAAGGATACCACCCGTCCCAAAAGACTGTTTTGGGGCCGCGCCATGAAAACGGCCTATCTACTACGTTTGAACCGTATTGGTCGACCATCCCCCGGTTTTCCGAGAATGCGCAACCCGTCTACCTGCGGTTTTTATTTCGCGAAATACTGTATGGTTGAGGGCGGTCGGTTAAACGTAGTAGATAGGCCCATTTCGTGGCGAACGAATCAAGCTGAGGTGCAAAAAGGCCCCGCTCCAGAAAAACCATCGGCAAGGTAGCAAAAAGCCCCGCGGGCAGGAGGCTGCTCGCGGGGCAAAGAAGAGGGGCTTGTTGGTGGCGGACCGAGGGGCTCGGCATGGGGTTTCTGCCGCGGTCTGCCCTAAGGCGTTACAGCTCGACGAGCTGGCCGGTCTCGGCGGCCTCCTTGATGGCGTTGAGAAGCGTGAGCGTCTTAACGTTGTCAGCGGGGGTCACGACGGGCTCAACCTCGCGGCGGACAACCTTCACAAAGTGCTTGAGCTGCATCTTGTGCGGCAGCGCCGGGTCGACGGCCGGGATCTCCATCTGCAGCGGCTTGTGCCAGTTGGAGGCACCGTCGTAGGAGAACTGGTGCAGGCGGGGCAGCGAAAGGGCGCCCTTAGTGCCGCCGATAAAGTAGGCATCGGCGTCGAAGGGGCGGTACTGCGGATCCTCGCGAGCGGTGGCCTCCCAGTTCCAGGGGCTGGCGGTGGCGTCGGAGATGGTCATGCTCGCAAGCGCGCCATCGGCAAAACGGACGTTGACCACGGCGGAGTCCTCGGTCTCAAAACCGCGGGCGGCGCTGGACTGCATGCCCTGGACGGCGACGGGCTCGCCCAGCAGGTAACGGAGCAGGTCGACGTCGTGCACCAGGTTGACCAGGATCGGGCCGGCACCCTTCTTGCGGCGCCACTCGACGTCGAAGTACTCGTCGTTCTTATAGATCATGTAGTGGAAGCTCGACACGGTGAGCTTGCCCAGCTCGCCGGACTCGATGATCTCCTTGGCCTTGTTGACGAAGGGGTTGTGGCGACGGTGCTGACCCACGAGCACGGGCACGCCGGCGGTCTCGGCCTCGGCGGCGAAAGCCTGGGCATCCTCGAGGTCGTTGGAGATCGGCTTTTCGACCAGCGGCACGATGTTGCGCTTGACGGCCTCGCGGGCAACGCCCAGGTGCAGGTCGTTGGGCGTGGCGATGATGACGGCCTCAGGCTTGACCTCGTCCATCATCTGGGCGGGATCGGTAAAGAACGGCACGCCGGCGGCCTCGGCCGTGGCGCGGGCGCCCTCAAAGGCGTCGGCGATGGCGACGAGCTCGGCCTCGGGCTCCTCGGTGACAAAGCGGATGTGGTTGCGGCCCATGGCGCCGGCGCCGATGACGGCAATGCGGACGGGGTTGAGCTCAGACATTTCGACTCCTTAATGGTGGTGGCGGTGAATGTGACAAAGGGACAGTCCCTTTGTCACATCGGCAATTACTAAGCGGACTTCTTCTTGCTGTCGGAGACCATCATGTAGACGGTGAGCACGACGGCGATGGCGGCGATCACGATGGCGCCGTAGAAGGACTGCTGGTAGGCGGCGCTGCCGGCCTCGGCGTGATACAGCACGGCGGTGATGGGCTGGCTGATCCAGGTGGAAGCGGCATAGCCCAAAAACATGATGCCGTAGTTGACGCCGATGTTGCTGGTACCGAAAGCGCCACCGGTGAGCGGCGGGTAGATGACGAGCAGGGCGCCAAAGCTAAAGCCGAGCAGGGCGAGCGCCACGAAGAACATGCTCTGCGTAAAGCTCATCGACATGATGACGAGCGCAACGATGGTAACGACAAGGCTGATGAGCAGCGACTTATAGGCGCCGAGCTTGTCGATGATCTGGCCAAAGGACAGACGGCCGACCAGGTTGGCGCAGGTGTTGACGGAGACGACCACGCCGCCGAGGGCGACGGCCGCGGCGCTCGTGGGGTCGGCGAAGAGCTGGACAGCGGCGATGGAGGCAACCTTGCCCACGAGCAGGGTGCCCGCGGTGGCGGCGAAGGCGAAGGTGGCGATGAGGACCCAGAAGCGCGGGGTTTTGACCATCTCGCCCGGGGTGAGGTCGCCGAAAGTGCCGGCGTGCGCGCCGCCCTTGGGGGCCTCGAAGCCCTCGGGCAGCCAGCCGGCCTCGGGGGCCTTCAGGAACAGGGCGGAGGCGGCGATCGTCACAAAGAAGATGACGCCGAGTGCCTTAAGGGCGCCAAAGATGCCCAGGCTCGGGATGAGCAGCGAGGCGAGCACCGGGGACAGCACGGCGGGGCCGGCGGTCGAAGCGGCCAGGGTGATGCCGGAGGCGAGGCCCTTTTTGTCGATGAACCACTTTTGGCCGGTGGTGAGCGCGGGGTTGTAGCCCAGGCCGTTGCCGATGGCGGCGACGAGCGAGAACCACAGGTAGAACTGCCACGGCTCGGTGACGGTGCCGGACATGAACCAGCCCACGCCGTAGCACACGGCGGCAGCGATCACGACGTTGCGCGGGCCGATCTTATCGGAGATGCGGCCGGCGAAGATGCCCGTCACGGCCATGATGGTCTGGAAGACCGGGAAAGCCCAGGTAAGTGCGCTGGACCACTCGGGGTAGACGGCGAGCAGGTTCTTGGACACGACGGAGTACAGCGCGATGGAGCTGATGAAGAACATGGTGACACACGCGGCGGAAAGCACGACGGCGCGACCCTTGTTGGAGTTGGTGGAAGCCATTGGACTCTTTCTAATCGATACGGGAGGGAGGGGAGGGGCAAACGCCGCTGAGGTGCTTGCCCCGCGCCCCTTTCTACCGGGTTGGTTTACTGGTCGGTCGGCTTGGCGACGCCGGACTCATCGGACCAGAGCTCGACACCCTTGTTCTTAAGGTAGTTGTCGGCAAAGGCGCGGCGGCCGCCGGGCTTGGCGGTGAGGTCGCCCATCATGTTGGAGAAGCCGCCATCGACCTTGATGGCGTCGCCGGTGGTAAAGTCCGAGCGCTTGGATGCCAGGAACATGACGGCGTTGGCGATATCGCTGACCTCGCCGATGCGGCGTGTGGCGATCAGGCGGCTGCGGCTCTTCTCGACCTCGGGATCGGCGTAAAAGCTTGCCGACATGGGGGTCTTGACAAAGCAGGGCTCGACGCAGTTGGAGCGCACGCCGTAAGGGCCCCACTCAGCAGCGAGCATCTTGGACATCATGTTGACGCCCGCCTTGGTGGAGCTGTACACGCCCGAGAACGTCTCGGGGGAGTGGCTGGCGACGGTCGAGATGTGCACCAGGCGGCCCTGGCCGGCCTTGATCATCTCGCGACCAAAGCGCTGCGAGGTGATGAAGTAGCCGGTGAGGTTGACGTTGAGTACCTGCTCCCAGTCGCTCAGCGGCAGGTCCTCCATAGCTGCGAAGCGCAGGATGCCGGCGGTGTTGACGAGAACGTCGACGCGGCCGAAGTCGGCGATGGTGGCGTCGACGGCGGCCTGAACCTCGGCCTCGTCGGTGGCGTTCATCTTGTAGCCCTCGGCGTGGATGCCAAACTCGGCGGCGAGGTCGGCGGCTGCGGCCTTGACCTTCTCCTCGTCCAGGTCGAGCAGGACGACGTTGGCGCCGTTGCGGGCGAACTCGCGGCAAATCTCGACGCCCATACCGCCGAGTGCGCCGGTCACGGCGCAGACATCGCCCTCGAGCTTAAGCCAGTTGCTCATAGGAACTTCCCTTCTTGTGCCTCCCTGTGGGTCGCTCCCATTAACCGACCCACGTGGTTTTCGCTGGTTATCGTATGCTTTACATTTGCGCAGGTGAATTGCATATTTGTTAGAATGGTGTTAACCGTAGGTTTACACCGTGCGATGCAGTTTATGCTCAATTGAGCGCGTAACCTGCGAAAACGACCCCCTGTGGCGCCATGTTGCCACGGGCGCGAAAACAGGAGATTGACGTGTACGATCGACGACTTGAGGCCATATCGGCCGCCGCGGAGCTGGGAAGCTTCTCGCGTGCGGCGGCAAAATTGCGCGTGTCGACTCCGGCGCTCGTCAAGCAGGTGTCGGGCTTCGAGGCCGAGTTCGGTATTACGCTGTTCGAGCGCTCGCATTCGGGCGTTAAGGTGACGCCGGCGGGTGCGCTGCTGGTAGACGATGCGCGCTCGATCATGCGTCAGTCCGAGGATGCGTTGCGCCGTGCCCGACGCGCAGCGGGCGATGGCGGCGCCGTGCGTCTGGGCGTGTCGATGATGTGCCCGGGGCGCCAAACGCTGTCGATGTGGCCGAGTGTGCACGAGCTGGAGCCGTCGCTGCGCTTTGAGATTGTGCCGGTGAGTGACCTCTACGATGAGCGCGAGACCGTCATGCGCAGTCTTGGTCGCGAAGTGGATGTAGTGCAGTCGAGTTTTTCGACCCCGCGCTGGGGCGACGCCTGCCAAAAGCTCCTTATCGTCAACGTACCGTTTTATATTGATGTGCCGCGCACGAGCCCGCTTGCGCGCAAGACGCGCATCACGGTTGCCGACCTGGAGGGCATGCGCCTGCGCGTGCTCCGTCACGGCAACGACGCTATGGACAGCCTGCGCATCGACCTGTTGGCCGACGGCGGCGTGGACGTGATCGACGTGGATAGCTTCGACTTTGCGCTCTTTAACGAGGCGGAGGAAAAGGGCGATGCGGTGCTCACCTGCGGAGCGTGGTCGGGCGTGCACCCGGCCTTTGTGGGCGTGCCGTTTCTATGCGGCCGCGAGGTGCCGGTCTTTCTACACTACCCGCTCGAGCCAACCCTCCAAGTACAAAAATTCGTCAACGCCATGGCCCAACTCCTCAAGTAGCTAATGTTAGGACGAGGCTTTTTTAGCTACTTACAAAACGAGCCCCTGGCCAACCGGCCAGGGGCTCACAAACTTTTATTTCCTTCTAAATGACGGGCTGATTGTGCGCAGGAGGGTGCCCCGGGGCGGGCGGGGTATTTCCTCCGCGCGCAGTTTCGCAGCGCAGCGAGAATGTTTGAGCACGGAGGAATTACCCCGCCCGCCCCGGGGCACCCTCCGTCAGTGGCCAAGCCTACTCGAGCTCAAACGCACCCGTATACAGCTGGTAGTAATACCCGCGCTTGGCGATCAGCTCGTCGTGGTTGCCGCGCTCGATGATACGGCCGTGATCCAGACAGATGATCGCGTCGGAGTTGCGCACGGTGGAAAGGCGGTGCGCGATGACAAACGTCGTGCGGCCCTCCATGAGCTTATCCATGCCCGCCTGCACAATGGCCTCGGTGCGGGTGTCGATGGAGCTCGTGGCCTCGTCCAGAATCATCGCCGGCGGATCGGCGACGGCAGCGCGCGCGATCGAGATCAACTGACGCTGGCCCTGCGACAGCTGGGCGCCGTTGCCGGTGAGCATCGTGTCGTAGCCGTCGGGCAGGCGGGTGATAAAGTCGTCCGCGCCCGCGAGCTTGGCCGCCGCGATGCACTCCTCGTCGGTCGCATCCAGGTTGCCGTAGCGGATGTTATCCATCACGGTGCCGGTGAACAGGTTCACGTCCTGCAGCACGACGCCCAGCGAGCGGCGCAGATCGGCCTTGCGGATCTTGTTGACGTTGATGCCGTCGTAGCGAATCTTGCCGTCGGCGATGTCATAGAAGCGGTTGATGAGGTTGGTGATGGTCGTCTTGCCGGCACCGGTGGCGCCGACAAACGCGACCTTCTGGCCCGGCTTGGCAAACACGGACACGCCGTGCAGCACCTCGTGGTCGGGCGTGTAGCCAAAGTCGACGTTGTCCATGACCAGGTCGCCGCGCAGCGGTACGTACTCGATCTCGCCGGTTGCGCGGTGCGGATGTTTCCATGCCCACATGCCGGTGTGGTGGTCGGCCTCTTCGAACTCCCAGGTCTCGGGGTTCACCTGTGCGTTGACGAGCGTCACGTAGCCTTCGTCGGCCTCGGGCTTCTCGTCGATGAGCTCAAAGATGCGGTCGGCGCCGGCGAGGCCCATGACCACGGCGTTGATCTGCTGCGAGATCTGGCCGATCTGTCCGCAGAACTGCTTGGTCATGTTGAGGAACGGCACCACGACGGCGATGGACAGCGCCATGCCCGAGATACTCAGGTTGGGCACGCCCAGCGCCAGGAAAATGCCGCCTGCCAGTGCGACCAGCACGTAGAGCAGGTTGCCCAGGTTCATAAGGATGGGCATGAGGATGTTGGCGTACATGTTGGCCTTCTGGGAGACCTCGAAGAGCTTTTCGTTGCGCTCGTCAAAATCGGCCTCGGCGGCAGACTCGTGGCAGAACGCCTTGACGACCTTCTGGCCGTTCATGACCTCCTCGATATGGCCCTCGACCACGCCAAGCTCGGTCTGCTGCGCAATGAAGAAGCGCGCGGAGTTGGATCCGAGCAGCTTGGTCATAAAGGTCATAAAGGCGACGCCGGCGATGATGACTAGGCACATCCACACGCTGTAGTACAGCATGATAAAGAACACCGTGACGATGATGATGATCGTCATGAGCAGGTTGGGCAGCGACTGGCTGATCATCTGACGCAGCGTATCGATGTCGTTGGTGTAGTGGCTCATGATATCGCCGCGCTGGTGCGTGTCGAAGTAGCGGATCGGCAGGTCCTGCATGCGGTTGAACATCATCTCGCGCAGCTTCTCGAGCGAGCCCTGCGTGACGATAGCCATGGCGCGGTTCCAGAAGAGCGAGGACAGGACACCGACGCCGTAGATGCAGGCGAGGGTGGTCACGAGCTGCAGAATCTTGGGCTGTGCGGCTTCCCAATCGCCCGACTGCCACGATTCGCTAATAATCTGCAGGGCGCTCTGCAGGAAGGTCGCGCCGATGGAGTTGATGATGGCGCAGAGCACCACGCCGGCGACGACAAGGGGCAAAAGCACGGGATAGAAGCCAAAGAGCGTCTTGATGAGGCGCGACATGGTGCCGCCCTTGCGGTTGAGCGCGCGCTCGGCGGTCGTTGCCTTACTCATGTGCCTCGCCTCCTTCCTGGGTCTGAGCTTGCGTTGCGGATGCCTCGGTGTCGGCCTCGACGGCCCCTTCGCCCTCGGCAGACATCTTGTTTTGCGAGGTAAAGGTCTCTCGGTAGATCTCGCTCGTCTTGAGCAGCTCTTCGTGGTTGCCGATCTGTGCGATGCGGCCGCCCTCCATGAGGATGATGCGGTCTGCGTCCTGCACGGAGCTGATGCGCTGGGCGATGATGATCTTGGTCGTGTTGGGCAGATAGCTTGCCAGACCTGCGCGAATCTTTGCGTCGGTCTTGGTGTCGACGGCGCTGGTGGAGTCGTCCAGGATCAAGATCTTGGGGCGACGCAGCAGGGCGCGTGCAATGCACAGGCGCTGCTTCTGACCGCCCGAAACATTGGAGCCGCCCTGTTCGATCCAGGTGTCGTAGCCCTTGGGGAAACCGTCGACAAACTCGTCGGCGCAGGCCAGATGCGCTGCCTCGCGGACTTCCTCGTCGGTGGCGTTCGGGTCGCCCCAACGCAGGTTCTCGGCGATGGTGCCGCTAAACAGCACGTTTTTCTGCAGCACCATGGCGACCTGGTGACGCAGCGCGTCCAGGTCGTAGTCGCGCACGTCCACGCCGCCCACGCGCACAGCGCCTTCGGTGGTGTCGTACAGGCGGGCGATGAGGTTAACGAGCGTGGACTTGGCCGAGCCGGTGCCGCCGATGATGCCGATGGTCTCGCCGCTCGTAATGTGCAGGTCGATATCGTCGAGCGCCTGGCGTTTCGCATGCGCGGAATACTTAAAGCTCACGTGGTCAAAGTCGATGGAACCGTCGGCAACCTCGAGCACGGGCTCGGCGGGATTGGCAATCGTGGGCTCGGCGACCAGCACCTCGGTAATGCGGTGTGCCGATTCGTCGGCCATGGTCACCATGACAAAGATCATCGACAGCTGCATCAGGCTCATGAGAATCTGGAAACCATAGGTAAAGGTCGAGGAGAGCTGGCCCACGTCGAACAGCGTGCCCTGGCTCGTGATGATGAGCTTGGAGCCCAGGTAGATGATGACGACAAACGCGCCGTTGACGCAGATGTTCATCATGGGGTTGTTAAAGGCGAGCAGCTTCTCGGCGCGGGTGAAGTCCATCTGGACATCGCGCGCGGCGGCCGCGAACTTCTCCTTCTCAAAGTCTTCGCGTACGTAGCTCTTAACCACGCGCATGCCGGTGACGTTTTCCTCGACGGACTCGTTAAGGGCATCGTACTTGTGGAACACGCGCGAGAAGATGGGACGCACCTTAAAGATGATAAAGAACAGCCCAAAGCCCAGCAGCGGAATGATGACCAGGTAGACCATGGCGACGCTGCCGCCCATGATAAACGCCATGGTAAAGGCGAAGATCAATACCAGCGGCGCGCGCACTGCGATACGGATGATCATCATAAAGGCCTGCTGCACGTTGTTGATGTCGGTGGTCAGGCGCGTGACGAGCGAGGAGCTCGAGAACTCATCG
>CABUVC010000036.1 GCA_902494855.1 uncultured Collinsella sp. | reverse complement strand
GTACGGTTATGGTCCGCAAGGATCTGGGCCTGCTCGACCGCGTGTTCTCCAACGCCGACTTGTCGACGCTCTCCGGTCAGCTGGCCGTGGGTCATGTGCGCTACGGCACCGCCGGCGCCAAGAGCTGGGAAGCCTCTCAGCCGCACCTCTCTACCATCAATAGCGTCATTATTGCGCTCGCGCACAACGGCACCCTCGTCAACACCGACGAGCTGCGCCGCCAGCTGATCGAGCTGGGCGTGCCGTTCCTCTCCAATTCGGATTCCGAGGTCGCGACCAAGCTCATCGGCTACTTTACTCAGCGTACAGGCCATCTGCGCGAGGGCATTCGCAAGACCATGGAGCTCGTGCGCGGCGGCTACGCCATGACGCTCATCAATGAGCAGGCACTCTACGCCTTCCGCGATCCGCACGGCATTCGCCCGCTCGTGTTGGGCAAGCTGGTGGATGAGGGACTGGACCAAGCCGACGCCGCATCCGTTTCGCAGCTGCCGTCGCAGGACGGCGCCGCGACGGTTGGCGCCACCACCCATGTCACCCGCGCCGGCGGCTGGGTCGTCGCCTCCGAGACTTGTGCGCTCGACATTGTGGGCGCCGAGTACGTCCGCGACGTCCGTCCCGGCGAGATTTTGCGCATCAGCGCCGAAGGCCTGGTGTCCGAGCAGGGTGTGCCTGCTGCCGAAGAGCCTGCTAACTGCATCTTTGAACAGGTCTACTTCGCTCGCCCCGATTCCATCATGAACGGCAAGAGCGTCTACGCCTGCCGTTATGACATGGGTCGTCAGCTGGCACATGAGGAGCCCGTCGAGGCCGACCTGGTCATCGGCGTGCCCGACTCCGGCCTGCCGCCCGCGGAGGGCTATTCGCACGAGAGTGGCATTCCCTTTGGTGAGGGCCTTATCAAGAACCGTTACGTGGGTCGTACGTTTATCGAGCCTACGCAGGAGCTGCGCGCCATGGGCGTGCGTATGAAACTCAACCCGCTGCGCGACAACATCGAGGGCAAGCGCCTGGTCGTCATCGACGACTCCATCGTGCGCGGCACCACCATGGTGCAGCTCGTCAAGATGCTGCGCAACGCCGGCGCCAAGGAGATTCATATCCGCATCAACTCGCCCGAGGTCATCTGGCCGTGCTTCTACGGTATCGATACTGACGTGCAGTCGCAGCTTATCAGCGCCAACAAGACGGTCGACGAGATTTGCGAGTATATCGGCGCCGATTCGCTGGCCTTCCTTTCGGTCGAGGGCCTGCTTAAGGTCATGCCCAAGGGCGGTTACTGCGATGCGTGCTTTACCGGCCGCTACCCCGTGGCGATTCCCGAGAGCTTTGGCCGCGACAAGTTTATGGAGGGCTTTAAGCCCCGCAACCTGGACAAGCCGCTGCACTTTGACGACGACGCCGTGGTCGAGAAATACGACGACCGCAGCTGGGAAGAGGAGCACGGCGAGGCATAAAACCTGCCATATGGGGACAGGTTTATTTTGGTAGGTTTTACCTGCTGTTTTATTGATATGACGGCGCGTGCTGTTATGGCGCGCGCCGAAATGAACGCAACTATGAGCACCGTATGGCGCCCGCGCGGCGTCACGGTAGTGGGAGAGGAAGGCTCAGATGAGCGACAGCAAGCATGTGACGTACGAGGACGCCGGCGTCGATACCGCCGAGGGCGGCCGCGCCGTCGACGCTATTAAGCAGATGGTCAAGGACACCAACCGCCCCGAGGTCATCGGCGGCATCGGTGGCTTTGGCGGCCTGTTCTCGGCCGCCGCGCTTAAGGATATGGAAGACCCGATCCTGATTAGCGGCACCGACGGCGTGGGCACCAAGCTCGTGCTCGCCCAGATCATGGACCGTCACGAGACGGTGGGCCAGGATCTGGTCGCTATGTGCGTCAACGATATTCTGGCTTCGGGCGCCGAGCCGCTGTTCTTCCTGGACTACGTTGCCATCGGTCACATCGAGGCCGAGCACATGGCAAAGATCATCAAGGGTGTGGCCGACGGCTGCAAGCTCGCGGGCTGCGCGCTCGTGGGCGGCGAGATGGCCGAGCACCCCGGCGTCATGGCTCCGGCCGATTACGACCTCGCCGGCTTTACCGTGGGTGTTGTCGATCGTCCCAAGATGCTCGACCCCGCAAACGTCCGCCCCGGCGATGTGATCCTGGGTCTGCCTTCCACCGGCGTGCACTCCAACGGCTACTCGCTCGTGCGCAAGGTCATCGGCGTCGACGGCATCAAACCGGGCACGCCCGAGGCCGCCGCTAAGGCCGAGGAACTGAGCCGTCCGCTCGAGGAGCTCGGCGGTGCTTCGCTGGCCGATGCTCTGCTGGCTCCCACGCGCATCTATGTGAAGCCGATTCTGGAGCTGCTGCGTGGCGACGCCAACGTGCACGCCATTGCTCACATCACCGGCGGCGGCATCACCGAGAACCTCAACCGCGCGCTCGCCGACGACGTCGATGCCGTGGTCACCCGTAACGGCGCCGAGATGGGCTGGGGTGTTCCGCCCGTCATCACCTACGTGTCGCGTCAGGCCGAGCTCGCGCCCAACGAGGCATGCAAGACCTTCAACATGGGCGTCGGCCTGTGCCTGATCGTCGCCCCCGAGGACGAGGCCGCGGTTACCGAAGCCCTGGTCGCGCTGGGCGAGAAGCCGTTCCGCGTGGGCGAGTGCGTCGAGGGTTCCGGTAAGGTCGTGTACTCCGATGAGCGCTAACGAGCAGATGGCTGCTGGTGAGGGCCTGGGCTATGTGCCCTACACCCGTCCGACCGGCACTGATACGGCCGAACCGCTCAAGATCGGCGTGCTCATCAGCGGTTCTGGTACCAACCTGCAGGCGCTGATCGACCTGATCGTCGTCGGCAAGCTCAACGCCTCGATTGAGCTTGTGGTGTCGAGCCGTCCTTCGGCCAAGGGCTTGCAGCGCGCCGAGCGTGCGGGCATCCAGACGCTCACGCTGTCCAAGGATGTCTATGCCGACCCCATCGCGGCTGACGAGATCATCGCGCACGAGCTGCTCGAGCGCGGCTGTGAGTATGTGGTCATGGCCGGTTACATGCGCATGGTGCACACGCCGCTGCTGGCGGCGTTCCCCAATCGCGTGGTCAACCTGCATCCGGCGCTGCTGCCGAGCTTTACCGGTGCTCATGCGATTGACGATGCGTTTGCTCGCGGTGTCAAGGTGACCGGCGTGACCGTGCACTTTGCCAACGAGATCTACGACAACGGCCCCATCATCGCCCAGCGCGCGCTGGCTGTTGAGGAGGGCTGGGATGTCGACACGCTCGAGGAGCACATCCATGCGATCGAGCATGTGCTGTATCCCGAGGTCGTACAAATGCTCGCCGACGGCCGCGTCCACGTGTTGGAGAGCGGCAAGGTGGCAATTGATGCGGCGCGTTAGCTCGTGTAAAAGAGTCGCCTAGGTTTCTTTGTGATATAAGCAATCGATATAGCCGCTTGGGGCATATGGAACCACATGTGCCCCAAGCGGCTTTTACCATCTCTTCGATTTCGGGCTCCTGATAACGTGACAGGTGGGACCGAAGGGGGTGGTTGGCTGCGCGCCTGATATGGATATCAACGGCGATTTCTCCATCTCGGTAAATAAAGATGGCTTCAAGTTCAGTATCGGTTCGAACTTCGAGGTAGCAACCCTGTTCAACGATTTTCTTACACTGACACCCATGTCATGAGCAAGGATAACTAGCCGGTATAGAGTTGCTTGAGCGGGTATGCGGCTGTTCAAGTGACCCATCGATTTGTTTAAGAAATAGTTAAACTACGAAACAAACGGCATGTGAGTAACTCGCGACTCAGTGAGAGTAAAAGGGATAGGAGAAGAAGGTTCATGTTTTGCCCCAAATGTGGCAGCAAGATTGGTGATGATGCGCGGTTCTGTACCGAATGCGGCTTGCCTTTGGGCGGGCTCTCGGGCAAGACTGCGGCCGAGGAAGGGCCCAAGGCCGAGCCGTCGGAGCGAGAATCATCGTCCGCTGAAGTCATAATGGAACCCACAGATACCGAAACGGACTCTGCGATAGGATCCGCGAATGCCGAGTCCACAGCAGAACCGAGCCCCGAGCCGGTCTCGAAGACCGCGAGTAGCGGTCACTCCCAGATGTACAACTTCTTTATGCGACGCTGTCAGGTCGGCAACCGCCTAGTGCCGCAGTTTGCCATCATGATCGCCGCATTTATTGCCGCGGCAGGCATCGCTTACGCTGCTTTCATGCTCTACAAGAACGTCATCGAGCCCAATCTCCAGCAGCAATCCGTGCAACAGGAACAAGCGACCGAAAGGCCCAAGAAGGACGAGAGAGCGGCCGAAGAAGTCGTCTATACGTTGGAGGCAAAGTCATTGACGGTGTCTGCTCCGGTCGACCCTATGCTCAATCAGGGCGAGCGGAGGGACATGGAATGGTCCTATCCGCAACTTAAGAGCTCCACCAAAGACGACGCCGCAGACAAAATTAACAAGGCGATTCTTGAGCCCCTTCAAATTGACGCGGAACGAACGAATCGAGCATCAGATAATGAGCAATCAGATGCCGAGTTGTACCCCGACGGCGAATTTCCCTGCATATCGAGAAACGTGACGGTTACGTACATGGATGAGAACTATTTCTGTATCCGTGACGAGCGCTATTCGACGGGATGGGGCCCGCATGGCGACACGGTTGTGACTGGTGTTATTTTTGATTTGCATACGGGTGATACTGTTAGTCCTCAGGACATGTTTGGCATTGATACCGAGGATCTTGCCAGTTCTATGAGTTCGGCAGTTTGGCCGTATCTTACGGAAATAGGCAGAGAGTATCCGTCTGACTACAACTCTATGCTCATGCGGAGCAATTCTTCAGACTATTCAATCAAGGGTTCAACATGCTTGTATGTGACATCCAAGGGGCTGGTGTATCGCACCGAAGACTATGAGCTCGGTACTTTTGCGGACGGCAATTGCGAGATTTTGGTTGCGTCCTGGGATGATGAGTCTCAAGTTGGGTCCGAAGTAACCCCTGATGAGGTCAAGGACGGTACAACGGTGAAAGTCGATAAGGAGGACTAACATGTTCTGTCCCAACTGTGGATTTGAGCTTGATGGCGATTTGCGATACTGCACCGAGTGTGGCTATGCACTCGAAGATGCAAAGGCGGTGCTGAACTCTGCCAGCAACGAAGTGGCAGAAGAGCCTTCCGTTATCAATGAGGCTGCGGAAGAGATTTTCGCTAGTGACGAAACGGAGAAGGAGCCTTCCGCCGGTGCCGAGGCGGGGGAGGAAAAGTCGCCCGTGGAGAGCGAGCCCGTAGCGGACGAAGAAGACGACCGGCCCAAGGACGACGTGTCGTCCGATGCAACGCCTTCGATTCCAGCCGTGCGCGCCGACCGGCCAAAGCCGAGCAATCCGGTCGCCAAGCCCGTCGCGGCGCCAGCCCCTGCGCCTGCGGCGAATGTATCCGCGCAGAAAAAGGACCCCAAGGCGCTCTATATCGTCGGTATCATCGTTGGCCTGGCAGCCATTGCCATCTTTAGCTACCTGCTGTTCTTTAGCAAGTCCAGCGATGACGTTGCCCATTACGGCCAGGACAAGGCCATCGTGGTGGCCCAAGAATCCAAGATTACCCCGACCGACGCAAAGGGCGAGAAGATCAAGAAGTACTCGGTGACCCTGAACGGCGACAACGGCTACAGCACCAATGCTGAGGTTAAGGGTGACGAGGGCTTCACGGTAAGCCAGCTTCCCGATGTTAAACCGGGAAAATATACTCTTACCGTTAAGGACTCCAAGACCAAGGTTGAGTGGAGCATTCCCGTCAAAGTCGTCGATAACTCTAAATCCACTGATGCCGTAAAAGAGGTTTCCCTCGAGGTGCCTAAGGCCAACGAGGCCGATACAAAGACAGGCGAAGGCGACAAGAAGGATGGAGGCGCCGCTGCGGGCAACACCGCTGCGTATGCCGCTTACAAGCAAAAGTGCCAGGAATATCTCGCGTGCTATGGAGAGCCACGAATTGTTGAGGTGACTGATTCTGTCTATGCGATGCGGGGGCTTTGTCTTGTCGACCTCGTTGATTTTGATCAGGATGGCCAGCCTGAGCTCTTGACCGTTGTGAACGGTATGAGCGATGACGAATTAAAGAGCGCTTGGAATGGAGATATAGAGGGACTTCAGAAGTCCTACACCGTAGAGGTTTGGTCGGCAGCTGATGGTGGCGTCAAGAGGCTTTACAGTCAAAATTGGCTTGATAACAGCAACGGAGGAACGATGTTTCTTCCGCTGATTAAAGCGGATGACGGCAGCATCCTCGTAAGGCAAAGAACATATGAGATGAGCAATGCGATTACGGCATTGCTTGCTGGCAGGCAGGCTTTGGCTGGGGACAATACTTCGGTATACGGCAAGAAAGGCGATGTTTTTTCGCTTGTAAGCAACTACGAGTCCTGGGGAGTTGCGCCGAGCGAGGGCAATGGCTACGAATACTATTATGCGTCGGAGGGCAAGGACATTTCCGAGACGGACTATAATGCCCTATATCAGCAATTTGGCTATGGGCACAATTGCCGGACATACTACTTCTTTGATTTTTCAACCTCAGGTTACGGCTCTATTTCGGGGGAATCCCACGTCGATCCCAATCAAGTTGCGGAAGTCACCAAAGATACGCTCAAAAAGGTGGGAATCGAATAAAAACTGAAAGGGGCTTGGAAAACTGTTTCCAAGCCCCTTTCTTATAGTAGTTGCTCGAGTCCAACAAGCCTCGCGCTGCTTGCTTGAGCCGCTCTATTTTGACACGCTTTGGTAAATCCACTCTTGCTAAACAAGTAATACTGTTTGATCGGCCGACCCAGCAGCGCGCTGCGCCGCTCGAGTGTTTCAAGAACATCGGTATCTACGGGCTCGTTTCTCCATTTGCACTCACCAACGATGAGCTCCCCATCGGCGCCCTCTAACACAACGTCAATCTCTTCTTGCCGGCGCGTGTTCGGGTTCGTGCCCCACCAAGAGCCGATTGCCTTGGGCAGCACATCCAGCTCGCTCTCAACAACCTGCCGCATCAACCACTGGCGGCATACCTCTTCAAATGCAGGACCCACAAAGGTGGACAAATCATGCTTGGCGATACGCGCGGCCACAGCGGCTCCGAGCCCCTCCTCAATTGTTCCTACGTACTGTGGAACAAAACGATACCAAAACCTAAACAGGTTATCGCAGATCCGATAGACTACCTGGCGTTTTGTTGCCTTTACAACAGGCGTGACGCGCTCAACGATTCGCAGCTCGATCAATGCGTCGAGCAGTCGCGCGACCTGTGGCGTTGCGAGGTGGGTAACATCGGCAATCTCTTTGGAGCGTACATAGCCGTTGGCAATGGCGGTTATGACGGCATTGTAGATAGCCGGGCTGCGGACCTCTTGCAGCAGATAGTTCTGGGGTTCGGCATACAAAAACGCATCTTGACGCAACAGCGCATGCTCAAGGTTCCATTGAGTGGAACGCGTGCCATCGAGCTGTGATAGATAGAGCGGCATCCCGCCAACAACGGAATACAGCTCGATGACCCTTTCGATGGGTGCATCGGGAAGCATGAGCGCCGCGTCGAAGATGGTGAAGGGGTCAATGCGCAGCTGCATGGTGCGGCGTCCATAAAGAGGGCTTTGGTGTCCTAGTACCTGGTGTTCCATAAAGCTCATGGACGACCCGCAGAGTACGAGGAACAGCTTGCTCGTGTCTTTATGTCGATCGATAAGCGTTTGCAGGCACGAAGAGATGCCCGGATCGCTCTCGGCGAGGTAGGGATACTCGTCAATAATCAGAACGATTCGCTCTGTCTTGGCGTGTTCGAAGACGGATTCGAGTGCAACCTGGATAGAGGGGAACGCTGCTCCTGCGGCGCTATCGCCAAGTATCTCGCGGCTGAGCAGCGCGAGATTTTCGCTTGCAACGGTTTGCTGCCCAGTAAAGAAGATCACATGGGGTTTGCCCTGTGTAAAGGCGTGAAGCAGGCTGGTTTTACCTACGCGACGCCTTCCATAGACTACAGCAAACTGAAAGGAACTCTTTTGATAGGCGGTTTCCAGGGATTCAAGCTCTTCCCGACGTCCAACAAACATGATGTGCCTCGCTCATATACGTATTACTAACATATATATTACTAACACGTATATGAGCAACTTTCCACCCGTCAATCGGATGGCAAGGAAATGACAGCGTTTCTACTTAACGAGGCCCTTGAGCTTGGCATAGTCCTGAATTTGCTTTTTGCGCTTGGCGTTGAGGAGGTTGTTGAGGTCGAGCTTCTCAGCGGTGCAGCGTTTGAGTAGCGCGGAGCTATCAAAGCCGTTTGACTCAATGTCTTCATCCAGATCGTGCTTGAGCTTGGTCCATTTATTGAGCTGCGAGCGCACGTAGGCCGCGGGACGTTCTATCTCGTTGGCGATGTCGCGTACGCTGGTGCCCGTTCCAAACAGCTCGCGTATCTTTGCCGTCTCCTTGCGCGTGCGCTCATTTTTGGCATCGGTCTTGCATCGATCGCTGCAGTAGTGCCGTTTGACGCCACGATGCCCGGCAAGTGAATAGGCGCGTCCGCACTGCTCGCAATAACCAATTTTGACGGTGCTCAGCTTGCGCGAAAAATCAAACCAGAGCCACGAGAGATAGCTGTCAAAGGAGAGGAACCCTGTGGACTCGTTACCCTGGAACACATCCACGTGCGCGCCCGAGAGATGCGAGATCACGAGCGCCTGCACCAAAGCGGTGAGTGCATCGCGGTCATCATTTTCAAGTTCTTCGCGGCGCTCCTGGATATCTGCTTGAGGGTCGATTACATAGAAGCTCTCCTCGCTATTGCTGACCTTGAGTCGCGCTGAAATCTCCGAGCTGGAGTCTTCGTCCATGTAGAACATCGCCTGCAAAACACTGAAGTCATTGGCGGTGAGCTCGTGTTCAAAAGAGAGCACGTTGAGTGCAACGAGGGATTCTTCCTCGTCGATCATAAACATAAAGGCGTAGAAATATCCCGCATCGGATTCGATTTTGCGCACGATGGGCAGGCTTTTGAATGAGTCGGTATAATCACCGCCCGCCCTCAGGATAGTGGTGTAGATCTTGAAGGATGACCCGTTTGCCGCGCAGGTCACCACTGATTTCTCGATTCTTTCCAATGCGGAGACCTTTGCGATGGTGCAGCTCCCGTTGAGGTATTCCTGGATGCGCATGGCAATAAGTGCTGCCATCGCGGCATTGGCCCAATCGCGTACGGATTCTATTGCGTGCTTGCCAAAAAGCGGCCCGGTCTGTTCGGCGTAATCAAGTACGTTAAAGAGGCTTGCGCGGAAGGGCTGCTCTTTAACGGCGGTGGGTTCGATGCATGATGCCAGCCTGATCAGATCGGCATGGCGCTCGCTGTGTGCGGTCCCTTCGTTGCTTTTGTTGCCGGCCAGCTCGGTGGGCATGTAGAGTTCAAAGACAAGCTGGGCCTCGCCAACGGGCCTATTGGGTTCGTTCTCTTTGAGGTTGACTTTCTTAAACGGAATCGAACCTTCAACGGTGCGTGTTTGGGAGAACTCAAACATTGTTACCCCTGTCTCTAGCTGCAGATTTAATAGCGTAGCACGTTTAGGAAAATTACCCGGTCAAAATCTCTATATCGGATAAACGACAAATCGTATCTTGTGATCGTCAAAAAAAGGGGTAACGAGAAAGGACCCGATTATGCATTGCAAACAGTGTGGAGCAGAGATTAACGACGGCGCCAAGTTCTGCGGCGTGTGCGGAACGCCTACGGTCGCGGCTGCGGCCAGCGCGGTGGGGGATGCGATTTACGTCGAGGCCCAGCCGATTGAGAGCCAGTCTGTCGAGGCTCAGTTTCAAGCGGCGGAGGATGCAGAGGCCGCTGCTAGCCTGCAGGATTCGCTTCACGAGTCCATCGGGTCGCTTGGGCGAGCAGCGGTGATTTCATTGCTCTATGTGCTCTTTTTCAATTACGTGCTGGGAGGTGGCTCGCTGGGACTTAACAATATGATTCCGCTGGCGCTGCTTCTGATTGGTCCCTGGAAGGTGATTATCTCGCTGTACCGCAGCGGTGTAAGGCTTCCCTTTGTCTATGGTAGCGGCATTATCGGTATCACGATTATGCTAATCGAGCTTGTGGTTCTCGTGGGCCTTCCTGTCGTGGTTCTGATGCTTTTTTACTGGTTGGGCAGCGTGATTCACGGGGCGGTTCCTGTTATTCCCGAATCGGTTCCGATGACGATCGTGGCGCTCTGGCCTATCGCCTCGGTTGCCAACATCATCTTCAAGGCAATCAAGCTGCACATGGTTCGCGCCTAGCAGGTAGCCCGTCGCATGCCTTCCGCATGGGGTCAGGCGAATTTGAAAGGTGAAAGAAAAGGCTTACAGTCGAGCAAATTGTTCCTGGGCCTTTCCTGTTTGCAGGCTGTGGGCTATCGTTTCGATATGCTGAAGTTCTAGGGGGATTTATGTACTGCGCAAGCTGCGGGGCAAAGATCAAAGACGGGGCGCGATTCTGTTCCGCATGCGGAAAACCGTTGGATGTGGATGATGCGCCGGCGAATGCTCAGCAGCCGCTTCCTTCAGGTACACCAAAGGCGTCTGCTGATAGAAAAGCGACAAGCGATCCTGCTGTATCTCGCGCAGAGGGCCCTTCTCCGGTGCCCTCTGATCATATGTCCTTTGCGGCCTTTATGATGCAGCGTCGGCAGATCGGCCGTTTTGCTGTGCCTACGTTTGTCACCATTCTTGCAGCAATCATCTTTACCGCTGGTGTCGCTTACGCCCTGGTCAAAGCTTACGAAGCCTTTGTGCTGCCTCAAGCGCAGCAGCAGGAGCAGCCGGCTGCAGTCGAGAAGAAGTCGTCTAAAAAGAAGGTCGCGGCAACAAACAAGAAAGCACGCAAGGCTTACGAGGGCGTGGTTGCGCGTTACGAGGACTTTGCGAGCTATTGCGAGCAGAAGGGGGCTGGTGCTGCCAGCTACGACGACTGGGCCCAGGGACGCGGTGGTGATTCTGGACTGGGGCAGATATTCGTTTATAACAACCAGACTGCCCCCGGCTTTTTAAGCTACTACTATGCTTTCGATGATTTGAACGGCGACGGAATTGACGAGCTGCTTGTTGGGTTTGTCGATGCGCAGAACGATATTTCGGCGATTGTGGGTGCCTACTGCTTTGTTGATGGAGAGGCCGTTTCGGTTATGCCTTCGTCAGAGATGGTAGAAGGCTCCAGCAATATGACGAATCAGTATGACGGTTTTATTGCTCAGGGTGAGAGCCAAGTCATTACTGTCTGTAAGGACGGCATCGTTAAATTTACTTGTAGTCAGGATTGTAACCAGGCAGATTTCTATATTTCGCTTACTGCAAAGGGTCCTGAGGTCGTAGACGCGGTGCAAATTCAAAATAAGGAATTCGATAGGCAGAATGGCGCCTACTTGGTGAGGACCGTTGAGGATGGTGGCAAACCGCAGGAGGCGATGGTTCAGGGGCGTGAGGAAGCGTGCAGAATTCTTGACGAGCTCGCCGGGAAGTATCCGGAGGCCGACATTGAAATGCCGTCCGCAAGCAGCGATATGTGGAAGGCATTCAAAGGGGTGGAGCCTTCGGAGGGCTCTTTGAAGGACGGCTCTGGCACTGCGGACGATCGATCTGGCGCATCTCAAGCACCATCTGAAGCGGCATCCGATAGCAGCGACGATGGGGAGG
>CABUVC010000035.1 GCA_902494855.1 uncultured Collinsella sp. | reverse complement strand
CGGAACGCAGCGGGTATCTGCGAATATTACGCTCCAGACCCAGGCCGACGTCGAGGCGGTGTTCCAGATGACGCCGTACTACTACCGCACGCGCCCTGTCGACAAAGAGCGCCTGGCAAATTTGGACACCCTTCAAACCGACATCGACTTCATCATCGCCGAGTACCGCCACAGCTAACAACCTACCAAAAAGGGACAGGTTTATTTTGGTAGGTTTTATCTGGGCAAACGTAAAGGGCCGACCGCGGAGATGCGCGATCGGCCCTTTTTAGCTGCTTGATAGCAGGGGCTATGGGAGACAGGTGCCTACAGGCGGTCCTTGTTCTCGGCCTTAACGGCGTGTGCCTGCTGAACAAAGAACAGGTCGTACACCACGATGACAAAGGCGCCAAAGTTGATGGCGTCGCCGCCAAACGCGGGAAGCGTGAGCACCGCTTGGGCAAGCGTGGCGACCGCGGCAACAATACCGAGCTTAAACGCGCCGTCCACCTGCGAAGGCTTGTTGGCGCCCTTGATACCGGCGACGCCTGCGGCAAGGTCGACGAGGCCCTTGGCGATAAGCACGACCGCCGCGAGCGTGGCGTACGAACCGTACGTGGAATCGAGACCGCCCGTGGCGATACCGACGCCGGCGGTGACGAGGCTGGCGATACCCAAAACAAAGTAGATGAGAGCAAGGATTTTGAGAGTCTTGCGAGTGAAGCTCATGGCTGGTCCTTTCGATACGAGTACGCCAACTTGGCGCACCCAATGTGCTGCACATATGGTGAAGCACATTGTAGTTCAACGCGGCGATGCATGCGTTTGAAAGCGCATTGAGCCCGCGCAGCCAAACCCAACCTTTCAAAAAGGAAAGCTGGGCGTAAGTCAAATCGATGGCAGCGTATGCGCGGCGCTGCGATGATGGGTCCATGGTAAGAGCTGGTCTCAAGGAGGAGCCATGATGTACGGAGCAGGGCAAGTGCATGAGCCGCGGTCGTTGGGAAGGCGCATGGGTGATTCTGTGATCGCTGCCGTGTGCACGGGATTGATGGCGGTGCTTTGCATTGGGATGCTGTGGGCCATGTCACATGTGGGACAATAGCGGACGGTTGGGTGTCGTCATGAACGGCGCCCACGTATTCGTTTTGCTTGCTAAGGAGTACCCATGGGCGTCGTCGATCCCTTTTCTGTTGCTCGGGCCGCGGGGCTTGAGCTGACCGGGAAGCCCGAGGGCCTCACGCTCACCGACGGCACGATGGAGCTGCGTGCCGATTTTGGCCGCATGCTGCCGCGACTCAAGCAGGGCCGTCTGCAGCAAGAGCTGTTGGTGAAGGCTGCGCGCACAAAGGGCATCGAGCGACCATGGGCGATTGACGCTACGGCAGGCTTTGGCGAGGATTCGCTGCTGCTGGCGGCCGCGGGCTTTACCGTCGATCTGTATGAGCAGGATTGCGTGATCGCGGCACTCCTCAAGGATGCTTTGGATCGCGCGGCGGATGATCCGGCGCTTGCGACAGCCGTGGCGCGCATGCGCTTACATGCGGGCGAGGACAGTATTACCGGCCTTCGCCATACAGCTGAGCTGATCGGGCAGGGCGAGCTCGCGGCTCCCGACGTGGTGTATCTGGACCCCATGTTTCCCGAGCGTACTAAAAGTGCGGCGGTCAAAAAGAAGTTCCAGCTCCTACATCATCTGGAACAGCCGTGCGCCGATGAGGAGACGCTGGTCGAAGCTGCGCTTGCGGTGCATCCGCGCAAGGTGGTTATCAAGCGACCGGTGAAGGGGCCGCTGCTTGCCGGCGTTAAGCCGAGCTATCAACTTGCGGGCAAGGCAGTTCGTTACGATGTTTTAGTGCCGTCGCGCCCGTAACTTGCGTGCGATTACCGGCGCTTCGCTAGCGCCGTGCCGATGCGGCGTCTATTTCCATGGGTGCGACGTCAGGTGCCATCCACCGCAGTATTCGCATTTGTAGCAGGCCAAACCACGCCGCCCGCGGTTTTCGCAGTCGGCCATAACTGCCTCGGCCTCGGCGCGCGTGTCGTAACGGTTTTTGCGCTCGCACGACTTGTAGCGCCAAGTCTCATCGCGCTCGGCGTCCAAGGCGTCGCGACGCTCGTCCTCGCGCGCAAACAGGTCGCTCATATCGCCGCCGGTGGCAGCGCCCAAAAACTCGCTTTTGGCCTTTGACCAGGCGGCTCGCTTTTTGCTTCCCATCTGCTTCGCGCCCCTCTTCAAACGCTGGTATCATTGCTCAATCAAAGTGATACCAATAAACGTGAGGCCGCCGCGTGATGATCAGAAAAACCCTCGATACCGACATTCCCGCCGTCATGGCTATCTACGACGCTGCCCGCGCCTTTATGCGCGCGCATGGCAACGCCACGCAATGGCCCGAGGGCACGCCTTCTGCCGAGCAGCTGGCAGCCGATATCGCCGCTGGTGGCAGCTATGTGTGCGAAGTCGACGGTCGCGTGGTGGCGACGTTTGCCTTTTTACCGGGCCCGGACGAGTGCTATGACGTAATTGAGGATGGTCAATGGCGCAGCGACACTCCGTACGCCGTGCTGCACCGTGTGGCATCCGATGGCGCCGTACACGGTATCGCGGCCGCGATGTTTGCCTTTGCCAAAGAGCGTGCCGATCACCTGCGTATCGACACGCATCAGGACAACCTGCCCATGCAGGGTGCGAGCCTCAAGGCCGGGTTTAAGCGCGCCGGCATCGTCTATGTGTCCGACGGCACGGCGCGTGTCGCGTTCGATTGGCTGCGTGAGGCATAAGAGCGGGGACGCGTATCAACAATTTGCACGAACGAAAATGGCCCCGGGTGGGGCTATTTTCGTTCGCTGCGCTGTTTTGCAAGCCGGCTTTCGCAAGGCGCGAACCTACGAAAATCGCCGCGCGGCAACGCAGGGCGATGAGCTCGGTCGGGGGATAGGGCCCGCTTCGCCCGCCGGCCCGTTAATTGTATCATCCAGTGTGGAACGAGGATGCCCGTTGCCGCGTGCGATGGGCTTGCAATAAGAGGAGAGCCATGTCGAAGCAAGCGGTCGTTGGAATCTTGGCGCATGTCGATGCCGGCAAGACCACGCTGGCTGAGGCCATGCTGTTCAACGCGGGTCGTATTCGCAAGCGCGGCCGCGTGGACGATGGCGATTCGCATCTGGACACTAACGCGATCGAGCGCGAGCGCGGTATCACGATCTTCTCGTCACAGGCTGTGCTCGACCACGGTGAAACCCACGTCATGCTCGTGGATGCACCGGGGCATGTCGATTTTTCTGCCGAGGCGGAGCGCACGCTGCGTGCCCTGGACTACGCGATTCTGGTGGTAGGCGCCAACGATGGCGTACAGGGGCACACCGAAACCCTGTGGCGCCTGCTTGCGCGCTATGACATCCCGACGTTCATCTATATCAACAAAATCGATTTGGAGAATCCCGGCCGCGATGTTTTGCTGGCACAACTTGGGCAACGTCTTTCCGAGGGCTGTCTGGATGCCAACGAACTGCTGGCGGGCGGCGCCGTTCAGGAGGACGCTGCTGCGTTGGACGAGGCGGCGCTCGAGGAGTTTCTTGATGCGGGTGAGCTTTCTGTCGCAACGCTGTCGCGCATGGTTGCCGAGCGCAAGCTCTTTCCCTGCTTTGCTGGCTCGGCGCTCAAGGACCGAGGTGTGGACGAGCTACTCGACGGCATGTGTACTCTGATGCACGAGCGAACATGGCCCCAGGAGTTCGCCGCGCGTGTCTACCGCGTGAGTCGTGGAGACCGTGGCGAGCGTCTTGCCTGGGTCAAGGTGACGGGCGGTGTACTGCGTGCAAAGCAAGTTGTCGAGGGATGCTCTGGCGCCTCCACTTGGGAGCAAAAGATCGACCAGGTGCGCATCTATAACGGCGAGAAGTATGAGCTTGCTCAAGAAGTTGCTGCTGGCGGTATTTGTGCCGTGACGGGTCTTGCGCACGTTCGCCCGGGGGACGCCCTGGGCGCGGAGCCCGCGGGCGATGCGCCTGTCATTGCGCCGGTCCTCACCTATACGGTGCTTCCGGGCGAACACGATGTCCACGCGGTGTTCAAAGCGCTGACTGAGTTAGCGGACGAAGATCCCATGCTCGGCGTAAGCTGGAATACGCATCTGGAGCAGATTCACCTGCAGTTGATGGGCGCCGTGCAGCTCGAGGTCGTGCAGCGGGTGTTGGCCGATCGTTTTGGCCTTGCGGTCGAGTTTGAGCCCGGCGGCATTCTCTATAAGGAGACTATTTCGCAGCCGGTCGAGGGCGTGGGCCACTTTGAGCCACTGCGCCACTATGCCGAGGTGCATCTGCGCCTGGAGCCGTTGCCGGCGGGCTCGGGCGTGCAGTTTGGCACCGTGACCTCGACCGACGAGCTCGATCTTAACTGGCAGCGTCTGGCGCTCACCAACGCCATGGAGCGCGATCATCTGGGTGCGCTGACCGGCTCGCCCATCACCGATGTGCGCATTACGCTCACGGGTGGCCGCGCGCATGCCAAACACACCGAGGGCGGCGATTTTCGCCAGGCCACGTACCGCGCGATTCGCCAGGGGCTCATGCAGGCGCGTGAGGCCGGCGCGGCGGTGCTGTTGGAGCCGTGGTATCGCTTTGAGCTCGAGGTGCCGGGGGAGTGCGTGGGCCGGGCGCTCTCGGATGCCACGCGCATGGGTGCCGAGTACGAGCCGCCGACGATGGCGGGAGACCGGGCGAAGCTTGTGGGTCGCGTGCCGGCATCTGAGGTGCAGGATTACGCGCTGGAGGTGGCTGCCTACACGAGTGGTCGTGGGCATCTGTACCTGGAGTTCGCCGGCTATGCGCCTTGCCATGATGCCGAGTGCGTAATCGAGACGGCCGCCTATGAGCCCGAGGCCGATCTGCCCAACACGCCCGACTCGGTCTTTTGCTCTCACGGCACCGGCTACACGGTCAAATGGTACGACGTACCCGCCGCAGCTCATGTAAAGGTCGATCCCGCCACCTTCCGCCCCTGGCGAGCGGCGGACGCCGAGTTTTTCGGCCATAGGTGATAGAGGGTCAGTCTCTTTGCCGCATCCTGTTGGTATAACTCGGTATAAGTTGGTATAACTGTTACCAGGGTTTGCCAATCTGAGGAGGCCGACATGAATCCAAATCCCTTTAAGCCCACGGCTGGCAAGCGGCCTCCGATACTCATCGGTCGCGAGTCGGTCATCGAGGATTTTGAGGAAGGGCTCGATAACGGCGCCGGAGCGCCGGGTAGGCTCATGCTCATTACGGGAAATCGCGGCTGCGGCAAGACGGTTCTCCTGCGGGAGCTGCAACGTCTAGCCAATGAGCGCGGATGGGCGGTTGTCTCCGATTCCGCTTCGCTTGGCTTATGCGACCGCTTGGCCGACGCGCTTCGCTCGAATAAACCCGTTGTGACGTCAATGGAGTTCGGTCCGTCGTTTGGCCGGATGTCGGTCGAGGCGGCGCGAGCAAAGGGCGAGACGTTGCGAGGGCTGGTCAACGAGCGCCTCAAGAAACTCGGTCCAGGCAAGGGCATACTGTTTGCGATCGACGAGGCGCAATCGGCGTCTATCGAGGAACTGGCGGCTCTTGCCGTTCTCTATCAGCGGGTGCTCGGAGACCAGGATGCCACGGGATTGCCCGATAGCGACCAGCGCGGTCTTGCGCTGGTTTTTGCCGGCTTGCCCAGTATGGTTGATGACTTACTTGAAGAGCCGAGCGTGACGTTTTTGCGGCGTGCCCAGCAGCGTACGTTGGGGGCGATATCTTTGCCCAAGGTGCGCGATTCGTATATCCAGACGGTCAAAGACGCTGGTCTTTACGTTGACGCGGAGACGGCGGACCTTGCGGCACACAAGAGTATGGGGCATCCCTATATGGTTCAGCTGGTGGGATATTACATGTGGCGGTCTGCTGTCCGGCGTGGTTCGCGGGTCATCGAAAGGTGCGATGTCGAGGGTGGCCATGCGGATGCCGTCTCCGAGTTCTACGAAGCGGTTGACGCACCTCTGTATTACGGGCTGCGCAGTCCACAGCGCCTCTTTATCGAGGCCATGGCGGTTGACGAGGGCAAACCGACTCGCATGGCGGATATCATTGAGCGTTGCGATCGCACCCAGAGCTGGGCGAGTAAATATCGCGCAAGCCTGATTCGCGAGCGCGTCATCGAGGCTGCCGGATACGGCCTCGTCCGGTTTACCGTGCCCATGCTGGGCGCGTACATTCGAGATCGCATTTTATGGCATGAGTAGGGTGATAAAGGTGACGGAACAGAAGATGAGCCCGCAGGCTATCGAGGTGCGTGGCGCGCGTGTACATAACCTCAAGGACATCGATATCGATATTCCGCTGGGAAAGCTCGTGGGTATTGCCGGCGTGTCGGGTTCGGGCAAGAGTTCGCTGGCGCTGGGGGTTCTTTATGCCGAGGGCTCGCGTCGCTACTTGGAAGCACTCAGCACCTATACTCGACGTCGTCTAACGCAGGCCGAACATGCCCAGGTGGACGAGGTGCTGCACGTGCCGGCGGCGCTCGCATTGCATCAGCGCCCCAGCGTGCCGGGCGTGCGTTCTACCTTTGGCACCATGACCGAGCTCAACAATAGCCTGCGTCTGCTCTTTAGCCGTTGCGCCCATCACGTATGCCCGCATTGCGGGGCGCGTTTGGAGCCGAGCCTTAACGTGGCCGCAGGCCTGTCGCTCACGTGTCCGACATGCGGCCGCGAGTTCTACGCGCCGAGTGCCGAGGATTTGGCTTTCAATAGCGGCGGTGCATGCCCCACCTGTGGCGGCACCGGTGTCATGCGCGAGGTGGACGAGGCGAGCCTGGTGCCCGACGAGTCAAAGACTATCAACGAGGGTGCGGTGCTTCCCTGGGGTACGCTCATGTGGGATTTGATGAAGCAGGTCGCCGGCGAGATGGGCGTGCGCACCGACGTGCCGTTTAACCAGCTCACGCCTCAAGAGCGCGACATCGTGTTTCACGGCCCCGCGGTTAAGAAGCACATTCTTTACGTTCCCAAGAACGGCGAGGGCGCCACGCCGCTCGATTTCACCTATTACAACGCCGTCTATACCGTTGAGAATGCGCTCGCCAAGGTTAAGGACGACAAGGGCCTCAAACGCGTTGCGCGCTTTTTGCGCGAGGGTCCATGCCGTGACTGTGGTGGCACGCGTCTCTCCGAGGCCGCGCGCCAGCCCCAGGTGTGCGGTATCAATCTGGCGCAGGCCGCAGCCATGACGCTGGGCGAGGCGATTGAGTGGGTGCGCGGAGTGCCCGCATCCTTGCCGCCCGAGATGCGGCCCATGGCAGCGGATATCTGCGATTCGTTTTTGAGTGCGGCCCGTCGTCTGGTCGACCTGGGTCTCGATTACCTTTCGCTCGATCGCGCCGGCGCCACGCTCTCCACGGGTGAGCGCCAGCGTGTGCAGCTCGCCCGCGTGGTGCGCAACCGATCGACGGGTGTGCTTTATGTGCTGGACGAGCCTTCGATCGGCTTGCATCCTGCCAATGTCGACGGCTTGGTGGGCGTGATGCGCGATCTGGTGGATGACGGCAACACCGTGGTTGTTGTCGACCACGACACGCGCGTACTGGCGGAAGCCGACTATCTGGTCGAGATGGGCCCCGTTGCCGGAGCGGGCGGCGGTAATGTGATCGCCGCTGGTACGGTGGACGAGGTCGAACAATCGCAGGGCAGCCGCATCGCCCCGTTTTTGCGCGCAGAGTCCAAGCGCTTGCGTCCGCAGGTGACTGACGACGAGATGTTCGACCAGGGCCATATCCGCATGGCAACCGATGCCATCCATACCGTCAAGCCACTCGAAGTCGATATCCCGCGCGGTCGCTTGGTTGCGGTGACGGGCGTTTCGGGCTCGGGTAAGACGACGTTGGTGCTCGAGACGCTCATTCCGGCACTCAAGGCGCAGGCAGCCGGCGAGCGCCTGCCGGGGCACGTGCGTTGGGTCGATGCCGAGGGCATTGCCCGCGCAAATCTGATTGACGCTACGCCCATCGGCGCCAACGTGCGCTCGACGGTGGCGACTTATGCCGACATCCATGATGAGCTGCGCCGCGCCTTCGCCCGTACGCCCGAGGCCAAGGCGGCCGGCTACAAGGCGGGCGCCTTTAGCTACAACACTGGCGCCTTGCGTTGCCCTACGTGCGATGGCACGGGTTCGATATCGCTCGACGTGCAGTTTTTGCCCGATGTCGAGATCGTCTGCCCGGCATGTCGCGGCTCGCGTTATGCGGATGCGGCTTCGCATATCCATCGCGAGGGCAAGGACGGGAGCTTGCTTACGTTGCCGCAGCTCATGGACATGAGTGTGGACGAGGCCCTCGACGCCACGGTGGGACTCAAGAAGGTTCAGGCGCGCTTGCAGACCTTGCACGACCTGGGCTTGGGCTATCTCACGCTCGGTGAGCCCACGCCGGCGCTCTCGGGCGGCGAGGCACAGCGTCTTAAGCTTGCGAGCGAGATGGGCCGCGTGCAGGATGATGCCGCGTTTGTGTTTGACGAGCCCACGATCGGCCTGCATCCGCTCGATGTTCAGGTGTTGCTGAGTGTGTTCGACGGCCTCGTTGCCAAGGGCGCCACAGTTGTCGTGATCGAGCACGACCTCGACCTTATCCGTAACGCCGATTATGTGATCGACATGGGCCCGGGCGGTGGCGATGCCGGCGGGCAAATCGTCTGCGCCGGCACGCCGGGCGACATCGCAGCCTGCTCCAAGAGCATTACCGGTCGCTACCTATAACCGAATGTGACAAAGGGACAGCCTCTTTGTCACATTCCCGGAAAGCCTGTTTGGCGCAGGGCCTCGTAGAGGACGATGGCGGCGCTGTTGGAGAGGTTGAGTGCGCTGATGCGGTAGTCGTCCGGGTTGACGAAGTTGCCGCAGATGTCCTGTTGAAGGATGGCCTCGTGGCTGTCCTCGGTATGTCCGAGCGATTCCTCGTGGGCTTCCCAAGCCTCGGCGTTATCGAGTGAGTCACAATCGCGCAGCATGGGGATACGCTCGCAACGCTCGGGCGCCGCGGCAAGCAGTGGCTCGGGAATGCCCGAGCTCTCGCTGCCAAAGACCAAGTAGTCACCATCGCGGTAGGTGCTTTGCGCATAGGTGCGGCGTGCCTTTTTGGTCAGCAGATGCAGGCGACCATCGGCGGGGGAGAGATCGTTGCGCGCAAGGAAATCCTCCCAGCCGGCATAGGTCGTCACGTCCAAGTTTTGCCAGTAGCCCAGACCGGCGCGACGTACCGTCTTGTCGTCGAGCGAAAACCCCAGCGGCTCCACCAGATGCAGGCGGGCGCCGGTGACCACGCAGGTGCGGCCGATATTGCCCGTATTGGCCGGAATCTCGGGCGCATACAGCACAATGTTGAACATGAATCTCCTTGGCTCAGAACGAAAAACCACCACGAAGTTAACCTTCGTGGTGGTTTGGCGGTTACGTAGACAGAAAAATGCCCGCTTGGATAAACCTAGGCGCGGTGCCAGTCGGTCAGGCAGGCATCGAGGGAAGCGATGAGCGCATCCTTGTCCATGTGACGGCCGATGATGCACAGACTCGTCATGCGGTCGCCCGTCTCGTCGTCCCAAATCTGCATGATCTCGGGGTTCTCGTCGATGATCTTCTGCTTCTCGCCCTCGGGCGCCGAATCGACAAACAGGCCGTTCTCCATCAGGCGCATCTGGTGGCCGGCCTGCTCAAACATGTAGCACATGTCCGGATCGCCGGTCTGCCACAGCGGACCCTTGACGCGAATGACCTCGTCGGGCCACTCCTGCTCAACAAAATCGGTGAACTTCTGCAGGTCAAACGGCTTGCGGCGCGAGTACACAAAGGTCTCGATGTCGTACTCGAGCACCTCGGGGTCGTCGTGCTCCTCGGGATGCTCCATGGCCTCGATCCAGGCGGCGGAGTTGTAGGCGCGCATAAAGTCGAAGCGGTCGGTGTCGAGCAGCTCCTCCATGGGGACCTCGCCGTTTTGAGCCTCGACAATTACGGCGTCCTTCTGCAGGCTGCGCACGATGGCCTTGAGCTCGGCGATCTGCTCGGGCGTCACGGTATCGGTCTTGTTGAGGATGAGCGTGGAGCAGAACTCGATCTGCTGGATGAGCAGGCTCTCGATGTCGTCCTCGTCGATATCCTCGGCCAGTAGGTCGCGACCGCCGTTGAACTCGTCGTACATGCGGGCGCAGTCGACCACGGCCACGATGTTGTCGAGCGCGAGCTTAGGCTCGCCGCCCACCTTGGCCTCGTCGCAGAAGCTCGAGATGGTGTAGGCGATGGGGATAGGCTCGCAAATGCCCGATGCCTCGATGATGATGTAGTCGAAGTTGCCCGAATCGGCGATGCCCTGCAGCTGGTTGGCCAGGTCATCCGAAAGCGTGCAGCAGATGCAGCCGTTGGTGAGCGGGATGAGGTCGTCGGTCTCGGAAAGGCCGCCGTCGGCGATAAGGCTGGCGTCCACATTGATCTCGCCGATATCGTTGACGATCACGGCGGCGCGGATACCGCCGTCGTTAGCGAGGATGTGGTTGAGCAGCGTGGTCTTGCCGGCACCGAGGTATCCGGTAAGCATGATGATCTTCACGGGTTTGTTGGGCATGTGCCCTCCTTTGTTAGACATGGCTTACAGTTGAATCTTATGCCAAACGCCTGCTCTTATACCCACGCGCCGGCAAATAACACAAGCTACTCCCAGGCTCCCCATACATCGGGGCAATAACCGACGGTGGCCTTTTTGCCGTTGCGCACGATGGGTTCGGCCAAGACCTGCTGGTTCTCGAGCAGCTTGTCGAAGCGCTGACTGGGGGTAAGGTGCTGGATGAGCGCGAGCGTTTCCTCGTCCTTGGCTTTGGGGTTGAGCAGCTTGTCGATGCCGCCGACCGCCTGCATCACGCTCGTGAGCTCGCCCTTGCTCATCTCCTTTTCCTTAAGGTCGATAAACTGCACCTTAATGCGGCGCTCCTTAAAATAACGCTGCGCCTTCTTGGTGTCGAAGGACTTCTTGGTGCCAAAAATCTGCACGTTCATGTATTTGTTCCGCCGTTCTACCTGATGAAGTTGGTCGTTGCGCGATCTGCCTCGGGTGCGTTGATGCCGGCGGCCTGTCCTGCCTCGATACAGCGCAGGAGCCAGGCCATGTTTTTGCCGATGTTTCGCATGGTGGCAAGGCCCTCGGCATCCCCATCGGCGTCGCCGGGCACGCGGCCAAACACGTTGTTCCAGTACGTGGAGGCGACCACGGGCATCTGGTTGATGGTGAAGTACTTGTTGAGCACATCGAAGGTGGTCGAGGTGCCGCCGCGACGGGCGACGGCGACGGCAGCGCCCGGCTTGTGTGCAAAGGCTTTGCCTCCGGCATAGAAGGCGCGATCGAGGGCCGAGAGGATGCGCCCGCTGGGGTGCGCATAGTAGACGGGCGAGCCGAAGACAAAGCCGTCTGCCTGCTCGGCGGCAGCGATGAGCTCGTTCACCACGTCGTCGTCAAAGGTGCAGCGACCGCCAAGCTTGCCGCACAGGCCACAACCGATGCAATCGCGAATGGGCTTGGCGCCCAGCTGAAACACCTCGGTATCAATGCCTTCGGCATTGAGTTGCTCAGCGACCTCGGCGAGTGCGCGGGCGGTGTTGCCGTTTGCCTTGGGGCTGCCATTGACCAAAAGAACCTTCATCACAAACTCCCTCTGCTTTTGGTGACTTCTGCAGAGGATTATCGCACGATGGGGGAGGCGGTGCGGGCGCGGTGCTAATCCAGTTTGGTACCTGGCACCTGCACGGCTTTCCCGAGCAACGCTTTAAGCTCGTTCAAAATGGAAACAGGCTGACGGTCGACGCCGTCCAGATGGAGCGTGGCCACGCGAAT
>CABUVC010000034.1 GCA_902494855.1 uncultured Collinsella sp. | reverse complement strand
GCCGTACTTACGGATGTGCAGCTTGTCGCAGACGTCCTTGGGCAGGGCGTAAGTCTTGGCGACCTCGGGCATGTTGAAGTGGAAAGCGGTGTCGTAAACCGTGACGTTGGGCAGGTCGGGATACTGCTCGAGGCAGTACTCGATAACGTTGGCCTCGGGGTTATTGTGCAGCGGGGCGAGCGGAGCAACCTCGCGGATCTTGGCGAGGACGTCCTCGTCGACGAGGGAGGAATCACCGAAGTACCAACCGCCCTGAACGATACGGTGGCCGATACCCTCGATCTTGACGCCGTTGGCCTCGAGGTCCTTCAGGACGACCTCGATGGCGACCTTGTGGTCGGGAAACTCGATGTTCTCGGTCACCTTCTTGGAGCCGTTGGCAGCGTGGGTGAAGGTACCGCCGGTAAAACAGACGCGCTCGCAGGAGCCCTTTGCGGACACCTTGTGGGACTTGGTATCGATGACCTGATACTTAAGGGTCGAAGATCCTGCGTTGACGACCAGAACGTTCATGTGTCTCCCTACTAACAGGCGGTGTGGCGCCGCCAGGTTACATACGCATCAATAATAAACCCAAACGCCCTCGCGCTCGGGTTTATTGCGTTGATATATAAGTTATCGGTGCCCAAATACTCATGACCTTTGGCTTGTAAGACGAAAGAGCGCGGGGATATACACAAGGGAAGAAATCCCGAGCGCGACAAGCAATACGACTCGAATGCCCGCGATGCTGCTCAACACAGCATTGAACAGATAGAAAAGGATGGCGCCCACCGCCACCATCTGGTTTTGAACCGAAATCAGTGAACAGCGCATCGATGAATCGGCTGCCTTTTGAAAAAATGAGTATTTAATTGGAGCAAATAACGAGTACGCAACCGTCTGCAGCGCATAGAACACGGGCAGCAAATTAGCCGGAGTAAGGGGAATCAAAAACAAAGCTGTCAGGAAAAGGCGCACGATGCCGCAAATACGCGCAAAGCGGCCCTTGTCGACATGAGCAATCGCACAGGGCACAATAAGTCCCATGGAGGCCGAGGCAAGGAGCTGGACCGCAATGGTGACACCCGAAGCGACGGCATTCATTCCGCGACCCGCAAGCAGCAGTGAGAAAAAGTCTTCCAGGGCGACAAAAGCAAATGCCTGAGAACAGTCCATGATGAACGCTGAACGAAGAATGCCATTACCCGCAATAGCGGTACCGATCATCTTCGGGCTAATCCCATGTTCAGGTGTCGTCGCAGTGCCCCCTCTTCGCATTTCAGGAATGCAGACAACGACAACCAACGTCAACACCATTGCGATGATATCTGCCGAAAGACCAATGAGATATGCACCGACGGACGAAATGAAACCGCCCACGCAAGCGGAGATGGCATAAGAGGCATAGAAAACAAATCGCTCAACGACATTAAGTCTTACGAGCTGGTCCTGAGAGACGCTGTCAATGTAAATCGCTTCGATGGATCCGCTCACACACGCAACGGCAAAACCCTTGAGAGCGAACGCACCGATTAAAAGCAGGGGAGAACGGACGAGAAGCAGGGCGGCGTAGTATCCAAGCATTCCCACGACGCCAACGAGACCGCTTGTCTTTCGTCCAAACCTATCAGCAATATAGCCAGTGGGAACTTCAAGGATGAACTTGCTCACTTGATATGCAATCATCATGCTAGAAATCGATACCATCGAAAGTCCGACGAACTCAAGGTAGACAGTTAGAAAATACAAGATGGTGCTGAAGTTCGACAGAAAAACGAACGTCATATAAAGCAAAACCGTACGGTTTTTCATGCTCCACCCTCCAAGAGTCAGCAATCTAAATCGGAATCTTGGAAAAGCATGAGGGCAAAGCTGTCAGCTATGTGTTACAAGGCGTCAATAATCACTTGATGCCTCGAAGCCAATTAATCTCACGAAGCAAGATGACGCAATAGGTGCAGAAAAACCGTCTGGTGTCGATCAGTCCAGGCATTTTGTCGATAGCAAAAGTAGATGGGCAAGGCTACATCACGCGAACCTTCAATTGAGCACTCACTCACTTCTGATCCATCCGGTGCGAGAGAGGACCCAGAAAAACTCAATATCAATCCCCCGGCTTGAAGAAACTCAGCCTGCGCCTTGTTTCCGTATTCGACATCACGGAAGCGGAAATTAACCAGCTGGGCTTCGGGACATTGATTGATTGCATTGAGACAGGGTGACAAATTAATGGGAACAGCGAGCCTGCCGCCCAGTAACTCGCGAATGGTCATGGCGCCCACAGATTGATGACCCGCTGGGCATGAAAGAACCTTGAGCTCCTTTTCACCCAAATATTTTGAAGAAAGGACGCTGTCCCGTGGTTCCTCGAATGAGATAGCCGCATCCGAAATGCCAAGCACAAGTGATTCAAAGCATGTGGCCGTTGGCTGATGCCACACATCAAGGTGAATCTGAGGGTGCGAGCGTTCAAACGAGTCATACCAGCTTTCGGCAAAAGGCGCCCCCGCCCATGAAGGCAGGGGGCGTAAAGACGAAAGTGGCCATCGGGCGAAACGCCGTCGCCCCTCGATTGAGCGTACTTTTTGAGATCGTCGACTTGTGCCAGGATCACGCGCGCACGACGCGCAAATTCTCTGCCCGCCGGAGACAAAACAGCCTCCCCCGCCGATCGGTCGAGCAAAACAATCTGATACTCAGATTCCAGCTTTTTGATTGCCGACGAAACGGCCTGCGGACTCACATGAACGGCGCGAGCTGCTTTGCGCACGCCGCCATAGTTCGCTACCGCTTGAAGGTATTCGAGTTGAGAAAGCTGCATAGATTACTCCAAAGGCAGCCAAGTCGACGGGCCAAGCGCCCTCAGATGAGGTTCTCGCCCAGGTTTTTGCCGCCGAGGACGTGCATGTGGAAGTGCATGACGGTCTGGCCGGCGTTGACGCCCTTGTTGGAGATGACGCGGAAACCGTCCTCCAGACCCTTGGCCTTGGCGACCTCCTGGATGGCGTGAGCTATGGCGCCCATGGTCTCGGCGGGTACGTTGTCGGCGATGTCGCTGTAGTGCTTCTTAGGGATCACGAGCGTGTGGACCGGCGCCTGCGGGTTGAGGTCGTCGAAGGCGATGACCTGGTCGTCCTCATAGACAACGGTCGAGGGGATCTCGTGGTTGGCGATTTTGCAGAAGATGCAATCACACATGGTTGTTCCTTTCTCACAGACCAAGGTAATTATATTTGGTCGGGATGGTTAGAACGAAAGGTGGTCGTCGGTGTTGGCGGCCTCGCCGTCGGCAAGTACGTCGTTGCCGTCGACGTCCTTAAGGAGCACCGAGACCTTCTGCTCGGCATCGGACAAGCGGGTGCGCAAGCTCCTGAGGAGCTCGACGCCGCGGGTATAGCTCTCGAGCGACTCCTCAAGCTCCATATCGCCCGACTCCAGGCTGCGGATGATGAGCTCCAGCTCCTGTGAGGCCTGCTTGTACGTAAGCTGCTCGACCGGGGTCTTCTCTGCCATAACTGTTTCCTTTCCTAAGGGTCTATCACTGTGAAACGCGGTCTACTCGACCGCGTTGACGGTTGCCGACACGTTGCCGTCTGCCATGCGCACGCGGATGGCGTCGCCGGGCTTAAAGGTCTTGGCGCTCGTAGCAACCCCATCATCGCCGTACGCGATGGAGTAACCGCGGGCAAGTACCTTAAGCGGCGACAGGGCATCGAGCGAAGCCGCCGCACGGCCCAGGTCGGACGCTGGCTTGCTGAGCATCGTGCGCCCCTGATGCTCTAGACGGGAGCTTGCGAGCATGAGAGCATGGCGCTTGCCATCAAGCCCTGAGGTGCTTGCGATCAAGCGCTCGGGCAGACGCTCGAAGTTGGAACGAAAGGACCCGACCGAACGCGTTATGGCGCCAGACAGACGATCGGCCGTCAGGGCAAGCTCCGATTCGCGACGCTCGACCATAAATGTGGGGTCGTTGAGGCACGGGCGACACGCAGCCGCATCGAGCGCATCGCCCAAGCGAGCCGTATAGGTATCCCAGGCACGGCGACCGCGCTGATCGAGCATTTCCAGATCGACCTGATCCGACCCTATCATCGAAGCCATCGCGGCGCCCAGGCGCTGATGGCGCGTCTCGAGCACGTCGGCCAACTCCGTCATAGCCGGCGCCACCGATTCTGCCGCTGCCGTTGGCGTGGAGGCGCGACGGTCGCTCACCATATCGCAGATCGAGGTATCGGGCTCATGCCCAATACCCGTCACCACGGGCACGGGACAGGCTGCCACCGCACGGGCAAGCTCCTCGTCGTTAAAGGTCATGAGGTCCTCGAAGGAGCCACCGCCGCGCACGAGCAAAATGCAATCGGGCGCCGGCGTAATGGCAGCGGCGCGGCGCAAGCCTTCAATAAGCTCTGCCGGCGCACCCTCGCCTTGCACCTTGGCACCCACGCAAACAAGCTCGACAAGCGGGTTGCGACGGCGCAGCGTGCGCTTGACGTCGTCGATCACGGCACCCGAAAGCGAGGTGACGACTGCCACACGCGAGCAAAACACCGGAATGCGACGTTTGCGTGCCTCGTCCATCAGGCCCTCGCGACGCAGCTTTTCGGCCAACTGAGCCACCTGCTGACGCAGCAGGCCCTCCCCCGCCAGCGAGAACGAGCGGGCAACGAAGCTCATGCGACCCGTAGGCTTGTAGAGATTGAAGCTGCCCTTAAAGCTCACCTGCATGCCATCACGCAGATCGAAGGTACGCTTAAGGTAGGCGCCCTTCCAGATGATGCAGTCGACGGCCGCCGAGTCGTCCTTGATTTGGAAGTAGCAGTGGCCGCTTCGGGCATTGGGACCGCGGAAACCCGTGACCTCACCCAAAACGCTCAGCTGCGGAATGGCATCGAGCGCGCTGGCGGCGATCTCCACCGCTTGGCTCACGCTGAGCTCTTTGCGCTCCTGCTCGTCCGATCCGTCGAACTCGGCGGAAACGGTATTGCCGGTCAGATTCCAGCCTGCCACGCAGCCCCCTTTCGTCATCGTGCACATGGGCTCCGGCCCTGCGCTAATTCAAGTCCAACACATAGTACAGCGCCGCGGGGACACAAATCCCCACGGCGCCCAGCGACCCAATTTGTTATCGGTTGGAGTTTCTGTTGTAACGAGCCATAAGGTAGAGCAGCTGAATGATCGAAGTGAGCGCTGCGGCAACATAGGTAAGCGCAGCGGCCGTCAGCACCTTCTTGGCACCGTTGACCTGCTTGGAGCTCATACCCGACTGCTCAATATACGCCACGGCGCGCCGACTGGCATCAATCTCAACCGGCAGCGTAACCAGCTGGAACAGCACGCTAAACGAGAAGAAGATCAGTGCGAGGGTCGTGAGTCCCGCGATGTTCATAAACAGGCCCATGAGCAGCACGATGGTCCAAGTGTTCTGGGTAAAGTTGACGACCGGCACGAGGGCGGTGCGTACCTTCATCATGGCATAACCACTTTGACGCTGAGCGGCGTGACCCGCCTCGTGACAAGCGACAGCAACGCTTGCGACCGAGCCGCCCGAACGGTTGGAATCCGACAGATACAGATTGTTGTCCTGCGGGTTGTAGTGGTCGGTAAGCTCACCAGCGACCCCCTTGATACCCACGGCATTGCAGCCGTTGGCGTCGAGCATGCGGCGAGCGACCGTGGCGCCCGTGTCGCCGTCCGAGCGAACCTTGGACCACGTCTTGTACGTCGAATTGATATAGCTCTGCGCGGCAAGGCCAAGCACCGTGCAGACAAGCACAACCAGCAGGTACAGCGGGTCGATACCAAAGCCGTATCCATAGTAATAAGGCATGCGAATTCCTCCGAATCGAGTTACACGTTGGAGGCATTCTACCCACTCAGCAGACTAGGCTTCCCTATAACAACTCAATCTTTCCGTCCTTCACGGTGAGTCCCATATTGCCGGAAAGCAGATCGTCCAGGCGCGAGCCCACAAGCTCAAAACGCCAGCCTTCGCGCAGGGGGCTTTGCTCAGGATGCTCAATGTAGTCGGCCAGGTCATCGCGCGAGGCGATAACCGAGGTCGCCACGCCCGAGCGCTCGGCAACCAGGCGGATGAGCGCATACATCAGGTCCGTCACGCTCTCCAGCTCCGGCGAGATCTGACGGTGCCCGCGCACCATGAGCGGCAGGCGATCGTGCGGGCAGCTTGCGCCGCGCTTGATGGCCATGAGCGCGCCGTCCACGTCGCGCTCCCCCAGCTGATCGGTACCGCGAATGCTACGGAACTCCTCAACGCGCACGGGATTGCGCTTAACGAGCGCAAGCAGCGTGTCGTCGGACATGACCCACTTGCGCGGGATGTTGCGGCGCTCGGCGCGGTCCTCGCGCCAGGCGGCGAGCTCGCGCGCGATGCCCAACTGGTGACGGCTGCACGAATTGATGCGTTTGACCTTACGGAACGCCTCGTGGCGATCGGCGCGATAGTGCGACTCGTCAGCCAGCGGGCGCAGCTCGTCGAGCACCCAGTCCACGCGGCCCAGCTCGCGCAGGCGGCTCATCATCTCGGTATAGGCGACGATCAGGTACTTGACGTCATCGATCGCGTACTCGATCTGTTTGTCGGTCAGCGGGCGACGCGACCAGTCGGTCAGCGACTCGGTCTTGGGCAGCGAGACGCCGCAAAACGTCTGCACGAGCGCGCCGTAGGAAATCTGCTGGCGTTCGCCCAAAAAGGCGGCGGCCACCTGCGTGTCAAAAATCGGACGCGGCAGCACGCCCACGGTATGGAGCATAACCTCCATATCCTGCGAGCAGGCGTGGAAGACTTTGGTCACGCTCTCGTCGGCCATAAGCTCGGCCAGCGGCGACAGGTCGTCGATCACCAGAGGGTCGACCGCTACGCTCTCGGCAGGGGTGGCAATCTGGACCAGGCACAGACGCGGATGGAACGTGCGCTCGCGCAAAAACTCGGTATCGACGGCAATCGCGTCGAACTCACGGGCGCGCTGGCAAAAGTCGAGTAGAGCCTGATGTGTGGAAATGTACATATCAACCCATCGAATAAGGTTAGGCCCGAAAAACACGGGTAGGATATCGGCATTGCCTTACAACTATACTCGGTTAGTCACAGAACGGGAACGTAAGTATGCGCTGCCTTATCATCCACAACCCGGCATCGGGCCCCAGCTCAGATGAAATCTACGCATTCACGCACGCCCTTGCACAGGGCGGCGACGAAGTCGTGATGCGCTTTATCGGCGATGGCATGGAGCCCGAGGACGCCGTGGCAGACGTTCGCGAGTTCGACCGCGTGGTCGTCTCGGGCGGCGACGGCACCGTCTCCAACGTGCTCGACCAGATGCGCGGCTGCGGCGTCCCCACGCTCGTCTTCCCCTCCGGCACGGCCTGCCTGTTCTTTAACAACATCGGCAATGCCCCCGAGGCAGCGGCGCTTGCCAAGGCATGTCGCGCCGGCCGCACGGTCAAAGTAGACATGGGCGAGCTCTTTTGGCTCGACGAGAACGGCAACGAAAAGCGCCATGGCTTTATCATCATCGCCGGTTCGGGCTTTGACGCCGAGATCATGATGAAGGCCGCCCCCACCAAAAACGACATCGGCGAGATCGCCTACTTCCTCTCCGCTCTCGCCACGCCCAACCCCACGGTGGCGCACTTCACCATTGAGCATGACGGCATTGTCGAGGAACTCGACGGCATCTGCTGCATGGCGGGCAATACCTCGGTCATTCAAAACGACATCAACCTGTTCCCCGACTGCCGCATGAACGATGGCATGGTCGATATTGCGGTCATCGAACCCGTGCGCACCGTGCAGCTGCTGCCTACTGTGATCACCGCTGCGCTTGACCCCGCCGGCAAGGTACTCGGGCGCCCGCAGTTCAAGATCATCCAGACCAAGGAAGCCAAGATCACCTGCACCCCGTCGCTGGGCATGCAGTTCGATGGCGAGATTATCTCCAGCAATTCGGGCGTCTTTGGAGCCCGCGCGCTTCCGCAATGCCTCGACCTCATCGTCGACGAATTCTCACCGCTCGGAAAATAGGAGGACCCCATGAACGACAATCCCCTGATCGGCTTTATTGTCATCGTCTTGGCCATGCTCGTCGGTTACGCCATCAACGTGATTCACCGCCGAAAGAAGTAAATCCACATTGGTATGATATTCATCCAGTTATCGCCTCTCCCGCTGTTTATGCATTCGTCAAACAGCGGGAGAGTTTTCTTTTTGACCGCCGTCTAATGCTTTATTAAGCTACAGTAAATGCAGGGTGCCTTTATTTAACTAAAGCCATAAAATGAGTATTATTATCCGTTCATCGTATATTTCTTCACGCTCATCGAGCAAAGGCTGTTGTCGAGTGAATACTCTTTACATTTCCTTTAGGCTAGTAGATGTATTTATTAGCTGAAACTCCGTACGGTTTCGCGGGGTTTCAACAGTTGGGAGGGATTATGAGGTTTACTCATCCTGTCAACACGCTCAAGAAGCTCGGCTGCGGCCTTGCGTTTGGAGCAGCGGCTATCATGGCCATGCCGACTTCGGCACTCGCCTGCACCCAGATCTACATGGGCAGCAAGCTCACGGCAGACGGCAACACGTACTACGGCCGTTCCGAGGACTTCGGTCCGCGCTACATCAAGCACTTTGGCATTGAGCCCGCACACAAGGACGGCAACGAGTACACCTCGGTCGAGTCCGGTTTTGAGTACAAGTCCAAGGGCGCAACCTACCGCTACACCTTCGTTCGCGACAACCCCTCGCAGTGGGAAGATCGCTACGACGCATATTCCGAGGCAGGCATCAACGAGAAGGGCGTCTCCTGCTCTGCCACGTTGAGCACCTCCTATAACGAGAAGGCCGAAGAGGCCGACCCCATCACCGAGGAGACTGGCATTGGCGAATACAACTACGCCAGCGTCATTCTGGGCGAGAGTGCCACGGCCCGCGAGGGTGTCGAGCTCCTCGGCAGCCTGATTGACGAGCAGGGCGTCTGCTCCAACGACCAGATCATCATCGCCGACAACAACGAGACCTGGTTGTTTGCAGCGCTTTCCGGCCATCAGTGGATCGCCATGAGGCTCACTGACGATATCGCCTCGCTCAACCCCAACATCGGCAACCTCACCTATGACGTCGACCTCGACGACACCGAGAACTGCCTCCACTCCGAGGGCATCGAGTCTATGCCTAAGGAGAAGGGCTTTGCCGAGTACACCGACGGCAAGTTCGACGTCGCCAAGACCTACGGCGAGGAGATTGGCGAGGCCGGCATGCACCAGTGGTCGCGCTATATCCAGGGCCGCGATTACTTCATGGCTCCGCTTGCTGAGGGCACCGACTACGAGATCGTCAAGGACGAGCGCGAAGACGCTCGCGCGACGACCGGCGCCCTGGTCCACGAAATGCAGCCGCTGTTCTTTACGCCCGGCAAGTCCGACTGGAACACCTTTGAGATGATTCGTTCCTTCGCCGCTCGCGGCGAGAATGTCGCCGGCCTCAACGCCAACACCGACGGCGCGTATGCCATCGGCTCCAACCGCAACACCGAAATCCACACCTTCCAGATCCGTCACGGCATGGACCCCGAGATCGCGACCATCCAGTGGGAGATGCTCTCCAACGCCGAGTTCTCCGTCGCTATCCCCCTCTATTCCGCACTGCTCACCGAGGTCAGCCCCTACTTCAGCGATCAGGATGTCTCCTTCGATCACTGCGAAGAGGAAGACGTCGTGAACAACGAGGAGCCCAAGAACTCCATCAACTACGTCCTCATGGACATCAACACGCTCGCCTATGAGAACCGCGACCACTGCGCCACCGGCGTCCGCGCCTATCTCGACGCCCTGCAGAAGGAGCTCATCGAGCAGAACCTGACCGTCGACGAGGCCATGCAGGCCGAAGAAGGCACCGAAGCCCGCACCGCCCTAGCCAACAAGGCCGGCAAGGCTGCAACCAAGAACACCTATGTTAAGTGCAAGGCCATGCTCGAGGAGATGCGCGACTACCTCCAGGAGGGCGATTTCTCCGAGGAGTTCGTCCCGAGTGACTACGATGCTGACAACGACTGCCTGGTCGAGTCCATCACCTACGCCGACGAGGCCCTTTCCGATGAGGACGTGGCCGAGCCCGAGGCCGAAGAGGAGGAGGTCACCGAGGAGAAGTCCGAGGGCAACAACATGGCCGCCATGGCCGTTGGCGCCGTCGTCATCATCGGTGTCTGCGCCTACGTGATCTATCGTCGCAAGAAGGCCTAAGGCCCTCATGTCTTAGCTGAGCGGACAAGGCAGCAATGGCAGCCTCGCCCGCTTAGCCCGCTCTTTTGACCGACGGGAAACCCGCCTGAAATCTTTTTAAAAAAGATTTCCCCGCACACACTTCGCTGTGCTATAGTGCAGCGCAACAGCAACTAGGTGCGACCGCGCCACGGCATCACGAAAGGAGCCACCAACATGAAGAACACGATGAAATCTCTCAACAACTGGTGGTGGCGTGATGCGAATACGATCGGTCGACAGTGAGTCCCTCACGCCTGTTTTTGCGCTCTAGGTGATTGGAAGGCCTCCGGTTTCGACCGGGGGCCTTTTTCTATCTCGAGCCCGATCGCATTCGCATCACGCGCCTCCGCTTTTCTCTTGCAATCCCCTTCCGAAAGGATTTTCACCATGTCTCAGAACACCACCGCCACCCAGCCCCGCACCGTCCATACCGCCGATCGCGGCAAACTCGATGTCCGCGCCCTCGTCCTGCTCGCCATCCTGCTCGCCGCCGGCTTCATCCTCAACTTCACCGTCGGCAAGGCAATCTCGGGCATCTCGGGCGGCATGATCAGCCCCGAGTTCATCATCTCGGCCTTCTGCCTCACCATCCTGGTCGTTCGCCCCAACATCGGCCAGGCGCTCGTCATTGGCCTCATCTCGGCTGCCGTGATCCAGATCACCACCACTTCGCCGTTCGTCGATTTTGCCGCCGAGGGCATCGCCGCCATGCTCATGGCCGGCATCGTCAACGCCGCCGGCAAGGACGGTCAGGTCAAGCCCGCCATCGCCATTGTCGCAACCTTCCTGACCACCTTTGTCTCCGGCGCCATCTTCATGGTCATCAAGATGGCCATGCTCGGCGTGGTCGGCGAGCTCGCCGCCGCCATGTTGCCCGTCGTCGCCATGACCGCCGTCTTTAACGCCATTCTGGTCGGCGCCCTCTACCTACCCATCCAGAAGGCCCTGAAGCTCAACTAACCCACAGTGCCCCATCGGTAAAGACTGTCCCAAACAACTAGCTCTTGGGGACGTTCTTAAACGACTAGTCATGTAAGAACGTCCCCAATGACTCTGAAAGGTATCCATGGAAACGATCATCAACGTCGACGATGTCTCGTTCTCCTATGGCACGCAGACCGAGCAGGCGCTCAGCCACATCTCACTCAGCGTGAACAAGGGAGATTTCATCGGCATCATCGGGCCCTCGGGCGCCGGCAAATCTACGCTTGCCGCCTGTCTATCGGGCGCCGTGCCCCACCACTACACCGGCACGTTCTTTGGCTCCGTCGTGGTTGACGGCCACGACACCTGCGAGGTCTCGCTCACCGATGTGTCACAGATCGTCGGAAGCGTGTTGCAGGACATAGACACGCAGATGGTCGCCTCGGTCGTCGAGGACGAGATGCTTTTTGGCCTGGAGAACTTTGGCGTCCCTCACGACCAGATCGAGCAGCGTGTAAACGAGACGCTCGAGACCGTCGGTATCAGCGACCTGCGCGACCGCGAGATCGCCACCCTCTCGGGCGGACAGAAGCAAAAGGTGGCCATCGCTGCCATCCTCGCCATGCGCCCCCGCGTACTGGTACTCGACGAGCCCACCGCGGCACTCGACCCCGCTAGCTCCACGTTGGTCTTCGAGACGCTGCGTGAGGCAAACCGCGCACTTGGAATCACCATCGTCGTCGTTGAGCAAAAGGTCGCCCTGCTCTCGGAGTACTGCAACCGCGTGCTCGTGCTCAACCATGGCGAAATCGCGCTGCAGGGCGAGCCACACGAGGTCTTCGCGCATACCGACGAGCTCCGTGCCATCGGCGTCG